>DATNKH010000587.1:0-2901 GCA_035603475.1 Thermoanaerobaculia bacterium | reverse complement strand
CTGACACGGCGAAGCCGATCCGCATCCCCCCGCCCATGCCGTAGCGGCCGATGAGCCAGCCGCCGAGCGGCGGCGCCAGGATGATGGGCAGCCGCTTGACCACCGACTGCACGGTGAAGCCGACCAGCCGACCGCCGCCGGCCAGCTCCTCGTGGATCAGCGAGAAGGTGGCCGGCAGGCCGAGCGACTGCCAGGCCATGACCAGCAGCAGCCCGCCGAAGAGGACCGGCACCGAGGGGTGGCCGAGGTAGAGGGCGAACCCGGCGGTGGTCAGCAGGCCGAAGCAGAGGAGCGCGCGGCGGCTGCCGAGTCGATCGGCGACCAGGCCGCCCGGATAGGCATAGCCAGCATCGAGCAGGTCCTTGGCGGTGCCGAAGAGGCCGACGAGGAACGGCGACGCGCCCAGGACCCGCAGGTACGCGGGCAGGTAGCGGAACCAGAGCTCCTCGCCGAAGCCGTAGACGAAGAGAGCGGCGGCGAGCGCGCGCACTCCCGGCTTCAGATGCAGCCGCTCCCTCCAGGTGCGGGCCGGCGGCGGCGGGTCGGTCACGGCGAGAGACTAGCAATTGACATAGAGACTGGCAACTGCTAGAAGATCTCTAGGGATAGCTCCGGCGCCACGCGCGGCAGGCGAAGCTGGATGGAAGTACCGCGATGCAGTGGGTGACCCGCAAGCACGTGCACGTCAACCGGACCGCCACCGCCTGGCTGGTGCGGCGCTTCCTCGATCCGCGGGCCGAGATCCGGTTCGTCGAGCCGGACGAGGTGGAGGGCGTCCAGCGGCGCGACGGCGCCCTCGGCTTCGACGCTCCCGGCGCCCGCTATCCCCACAGCGACGCCCAGGGCCGCTGCTCCTTCGAGCAGCTGGTCGAGGAGCGCCTCGTCGGCGATGCCGCGTTGCGAGCTCTCGCCCGCATCGTCCACGGGGCGGACTTTCCGGCCGAGATCGGGACGACGCCCGAGTCTGCCGGCCTGTGGGCGATCAGCCAGGGGTTCACCGAGGTCGCCGGCGACGACCACGAGATCGTCGAGCGGGCCGCCTTCCTCTACGATTCGCTCTATGCCCACCTCCGGCGCCGAGCCGGCGACACGGCGAACCCGAAGACCCCGGAAGCCCCAGAGAGTGGTGGAGGTTCCTAGAGGGTGCCCTCGCCGCCATCCCCGCGCTGGTGCCTGCTGATCCACCAGCTGCCGCCGAAGCCCCTCTACCTGCGGGCGCGCATCCGGCAGCGCCTGGCCCGGGTGGGCGCCGTCGCGCTGAAGAACTCGGTGTACGTGCTGCCGTACGCGGAGAGCAGCATCGAGGACTTCCAGTGGATCGCCGAGGAGGCGGTGGCGGGCGGCGGCGAGGCGTTCGTCTGCGCGGCGGACTTCCTCGGCCGGCCTGCCGACGCCGACGTCGAGGAGCGCTTCCGGCGCGAGCGCGCCGCCGAGTACGAGGAGATCCGCGGCCAGGCCCGCGAGCTGCTGCGGCAGGCGGGCCGCCGCGGCGCCGCCGTCCCCGCGGCGGAGGACCTCTCCTCAGGCGTCCGCCGGCTCGCGAAGCGGCTCGGCGAGGTCGCCGGGCTCGACTTCTTCGCCGCACCCGAGCGGGCGGCGGCCGAGGACCTGGTGCGCCAGCTCGAGGCCCGCGTGCGGGCCGGGGAGCCGGCGCCGCCGGCAGGCGCCCCAGCCGGTGGCCGGCGCTTCGCGGAGCTGATGGGCCTGACCTGGGTCACCCGCCGGGGGGTCCACGTCGACCGGATCGCCTCGGCATGGCTGATCCGGCGCTTCGTCGATCCCGAGGCGCGCTTCCGCTTCGCGGACTCTCAGAGCCCGGAGGCTGGGCCCGGCGAGGTGCGGTTCGACACCGTCGGAGGCGAGTTCACCCACGAGGGGGACCGCTGCACCTTCGAGACCCTGCTGGCGCGGCTCGCCATCGGCGATCCGGCCCTCGCCCAGATCGCCGAGATCGTGCACGACATCGACCTCAAGGACGGCAAGTTCGAGCGCGCCGACGCGGCGGGCATCTCGCAGCTGGTGACCGGCCTCGTCCTCGCTCATCCCGACGACCTCGACCGCCTCGACCGCGGCTTCGCGCTCCTCGACGATCTCCACGAATCGTTCCGCCACCGCCTCCCCACCCCCATTCCGGGGGCGGCGGCAAGGCCGGAACGGCGGATGAGGCCCAGACTGGAGAAGAAGACGACATGACCGCCAAGGTGAGACTCGGCACCCTGACCCTGACCCTGCCTCTGGGCCTGGCCGGCCTTGCAGGCGTCGTCGGCCTTGCAGGCGTCGTCGGCCTGGCCGGCGCCGGCGGCTTTGCGGCGCTGCCGCTCCGCGCCGAGGAGCCCCACGATTCCACGTGGAAACAGATCGACGACATCTTCGGCGCCGCCGGCAAGGACCTGCCCGGGGGCGTGCACCGGTTCGGATGGCCGCGGCGCGACCTGCACGTCAAGATCGGCGACGTGCCGGTGGAGCCGACCCTGGCGCTGGGCTCCTGGGGCGCCTTCGCCAAGACCGGGCACGGCGATCAGGCGATGGCGATGGGCGACCTGGTGCTGCTCGAGTCCGAGCTGGCGCCGGTCGTCTCGGCGCTCGAGGGAGGCGGCATCGACGTCACGGCCGTTCACAACCACCTGGCCGGCGAGTCGCCCCATGTCGTCTACCTGCACTTCTCCGGCCGCGGCGAGGCGGCGACCCTCGCCACGAGCCTGAAGAACGCGCTCAGGCAGACGGCGACGCCCGCGGCCGGCACCGCCACGCCGGCGAAGCTCCTGGCGGCCGACGAGCAGGCGTTCGACGCGGTGCAGCGGGTGCTGGGGCGGAGAGGCACGCTGGCCGGCACCGTGCTGCAGGTCGCGGTGCCCCGGACCGAGACGATCGAGGAAAACGGCATGGAGGTGCCGCCGGCGA
>DATNKH010000586.1:0-2662 GCA_035603475.1 Thermoanaerobaculia bacterium | reverse complement strand
CACTCGCGCTTCCGCACCTGCAGGTACATCCGGACCTGGCCGTCCACCAGGCGGCCGTCGGCCGGCACCGCGTAGCGCGCCGTGGCCGCCTCGCGGACCACCTGCGCGGCGTCCTTGCTCCGCAGTCGCTCGCGGATCGCGGCGCTGTCGTCGGGCTGCCGGCAGCCCGACGCCAGCAGCATCGCCATGGCAGAGATCGATGAGATCGATGCGATCGGTGCGATCGATGCGATCGATGCGGCCCGTGCGATCGCCGCCAGGCCGACGCCGCCGCCCATAGCCGCCCTCACCGCCGAGCCTCCGTGCGCCGCCGCACCACCAGGCGCACCGGCACCCCGGCCAGGTCGAGCTCGTCGCGGAGCCGGTTCTCGAGATAGCGCCGGTAGTGATGGTTGCGCGGCAGCGTGCGGTTGGCGAACAGCATGAAGGTCGGCGGCTCGCTCGACACCTGCGTGGCGTAGTAGAGCTTCCACGGCCGGCCGCCCAGGCTCGGCGGGCTCACTCGCCGGATGGCGATCTCGAACAGGCGATTGATCTCGCCCGTGCCCAGCTTCATGGAGTGCGCCGCCAGCGTCGGATCGATCGCCGGAAAGAGCTTCTCGACGCCGCGGCCGGTGAGCGCCGAGACGTTGACGCGCCGCGGGTGCGCGAGGTGCTCGTCGAGCCGCTCGAGCGACAGCTCCAGGCGATCGCGCGACTCCTCGTCGAGCAGGTCCCACTTGTTGATCGCCAGCACGGCGGCGCGGCCGAGCTCCCAGATGGTGCCGGCGATGGCCAGGTCGCCGCTCGTCACCCCCTGCGCGGCGTCGACGACCAGCACCGCCAGGTGCGCGCGCTCGATCTGGCGGCGCGCCATCATCACCGCCAGCTCCTCCGGGGCCCCTGAGGTCTGGCTGCGGCGCCGGATGCCGGCGGTGTCGATCAACAGGTAGGAGCGATCGCCGCGGGTGATCGGCGTGTCGATCGGGTCGCGGGTGGTCCCCGCCAGCGGCGAGACCAGGGCCCGCGCCTGGCCGGCGATGCGGTTGAGCAGCGACGACTTGCCGACGTTGGGACGGCCGACGATGGCGATCGCCGGCATCTCCGGACGCACCTCGGGAGGCACCTCGGGCAGCGCCAGGGCCAGCGCTTCACGCAGCTCCTCGACCCCCTGACCATGCTCGGCCGAGACCAGCAGCTGGCGGTCGATGCCCAGGCGATAGAACTCCGGGAAGCGGCTGCGCGCCTCCCGAGTGTCGCCCTTGTTGACCACCAGCAGGGCGGGCTTACCGGTGCGGCGCAGCCGTTCCCACACCGCTTCGTCGGCGGTGACCAGGCCGTCGCGCCCGTCGACCAGGAAGACCAGGAGGTCGCTCTCCTCGACGGCCATGAAGACCTGGACCGACAGGCCCAGCGGGTCGTCTCCGAGCACCAGGCCGCCGGTGTCGATCACCTGGAACGAGCGGTCGCCGTCGAGCTCGGCGAGCCCGGTGATGCGGTCGCGAGTCACCCCGGGCAGGTCGTGGACGATCGCCTGGCGGCGGCCCAGCAGGCGATTGAAGAGAGTGGACTTGCCGACGTTGGGACGGCCGACGATGGCCACCGTCGGAGTCAGGCTCATGGCCGCCCTCTCATGGCCGGCGGCGTCTCACGGCCGGCGCCTTCGTCCGTTGCGTCCCGGCCGCCCTGCCGGCCGCGCGCGGCGCGCGCGGCGGCGGATCCGGCATGCCAACGATCTTCAGATCGAGGCCGCGGTGGCGCAGGTCGGCACCCGTGAGCTCGACCTCGACCGGGTCGGCGAGCTGGAAGACCCGTCCCCGGCGCTCGCCGACCAGGCGGTGCGCCTCCGGTTCGTACAGGTAAAAGTCGTCAGCGAGAGTGCGGATCGGCACCAGGCCGTCGACGTGGAAGTACTCGAGCTGCACGAAGAGGCCGAACGGCTGCACGCCGGTGATGCGGCCGCGGAAGCGCTCGCCGGCGCGACCGGCCAGGAAGCGCACCTTCTTCCACTGCAGGAGGTCGCGCTCCGACTGCTCGGCCCGCCGCTCGGCCGCGCTGGTCTGCTCGGCGACCACGGCCAACCGCGCCGCAAGCGCGGCGCGCTCGCTCTCATCGCCGAGCGCCGGGTCCTCGCCGCGCAGCAGCGCCTTGAGGCAGCGGTGGACCACGAGGTCCGGGTAACGGCGGATCGGCGAGGTGAAATGGGTGTAGTACCGCGATGCGAGGGCGTAGTGGCCGCGGCACTCCGGACTGTAGACCGCGCGCTGCATGGTGCGCAGCACCAGCGCCGCCAGGAACGGCTCGTCCGGACGCCCCTCGACCTGCTTGAGCACCTGCTGCAAGACCGTGGGCGGCAGGTCGTCGAGCTCGGCCGGGTCGCGGGTGAGCTCGAGCCCGAGCGGCCGCAGCAGCTCGGCCAGCTCCTCGAGCCGCTCGCGGCCGGGGGGATCGTGGACCCGGAAGAGGCCCGGGCTGCCGCGCCGCACCAGCTCGTAGGCGACCGCCTCGTTCGCGGCGATCATGAACTCCTCGATCAGCCGGTGGGCGATGTTGCGCTCGTAGGGCAGGATGCCGACCACCGTGCCGTCGGTGTCGAGCTCGACGTTGCCCTCGGGGAGGTCGAAGTCGAGCGAGCCGCGGCGGCGGCGGGCCTCGCGCAGCGCCGTGGTCAGCTCGCGCATGT
>DATNKH010000585.1:0-2236 GCA_035603475.1 Thermoanaerobaculia bacterium | reverse complement strand
GCCGCCCTCGCCACCCAGCTGGCGGCACTCCCTTTCGTCTCCGAAAAAGCTCCTACCTCCTCAGGCCGGCAGCGTTCCGCCAGAACCTTGGAGCCGGACCGCTCCTGGTTGCCCCGCCCCACCCACCTTCCGGAATGGCTGGGACCTGGATCGTTCACTTTACATGCGGCGTGATCGGCGCTATTCTCCCGGCGGCGCGCAGGCTCTCGCCTCCCACCGTATCGTGCAAGCAATATACTTAGTAGATTTGGAGAGAGTATGAATCTCGAACGAGCATCGATCGCCGACGAGCAGGCCGAGCGTCTCCGGGACGTCGGCGAGCTCAGCCCGGAATGCTTCCGCCAGCTCGCCCAGAACGTCAGCGACGTCTTCTACATCCTCGATCTCCAATCGCCGCGGATGATGTACGTCAGCCCTGCCTACGAGAAGCTGTGGGCCAGGCCTGTCGGTAGTCTCTACGACGAGCCATCTTCCTGGCTCTCGGCGGTGCACCCGGAGGACCAGCCTTGGGTCGGGGAGGTCGGCAACCGCGAGCGCCATCTCAGCTGGGACATGGAGTACCGGGTGTTGCGCGCCGACGGCTCGGTGCGCTGGATCTCCGACCGCGCCTTCCCGGTGCGCGACAGCCAGGGCGTGCCCTACCGCATCGCCGGCATCGCACGCGACGTCACCGAGCGCAAGCAGGCCGAGATCGAGATCCTGCGCGCCAAGGAGGAGGCCGAGCGGATGAGCCTGGCCAAGAGCGCCTTGCTCGACAACATGAGCCACGAGCTGGTGACGCCGCTCAACTCGGTGATCGGTTTCTCGGAGCTCCTGGCCGAGGGAGCCGCCGGCGATCTCAACGCAGCGCAGGCACAGTATGTCGGCCACATCGTGGCCAGCGGCCGGCGCCTGCTCGGCCTGGTCAACGACGTCCTCGACCTGGCAAAGATCGAGGGCGGGCACCTGCACCTCGAGCCGCAGGCGATCGATCTCGGCGCGCTGCTCGAGGAGATCGCACAGCCGCTGGCGGTCCAGGCACACGAACGAGGGATCGCGCTGCGCGCCGAGGTGGAGCCCGGTCTGCCGCCGGTCGAGCTGGACCCGCTGCGGCTGCGGCAGGTGGTCTTCAACCTGCTGGGAAATGCCTTGAAGTTCACGCCGGAGGGCGGCGAAGTCACGCTCAGCGCCGCGGCCTGGCATGGCGCGACGGGAAACGGCCGCCCGGCAGTGAGGGTCACGGTGGCCGACACGGGCATCGGCATCGCCCCCGGCGATCGGGAGCGCGTGTTCGACGTTTTCGAGCAGCTGGACGCGAGCTATGGCCGCCGGCAGCAGGGCAGCGGCCTCGGGCTGGCGCTCGCGCGCCGGCTCGTCGAGCTGCACGGCGGCCGCATCTGGGTCGACAGCCCAGGACCCGGCCGCGGCAGCTCCTTCTCCTTCATCCTGCCCGTCGCGGGGGCGAGCGCGCCCGCTGCCCCGGGATAGGATGGCACTCGAGGAACGCGGCGGCGGCCGCCGGGTTCCACGAGGAGGCCATGCCTTGGCAACGGAACGCGACATCCCGATCGAGCGCTCGGCGCTGCTGGTCATCGACGTCCAGGACTCCTTCAAGGCGTCGCCGCGGTGGCAGCGCCGCAGCAGCCTGGACTTCGAGAGGAACGTCGAGCGCCTGGTGCGCGCCTACCGCGACGCCACGCTCCCGGTGATCTTCTTCCTGCACACCGACGGCGACGAGGGGTTCGACACCGCGAGCCCCTGGTTCAAGCTGATGGACTTCCTGGTCCCCGCGCCCGGCGAGCCGGTGCTGACCAAGAACACCCGCAACGCCTTCACCAGCACGGACCTGCAGTCGCGTCTCGAAGCTCGCGGCGTACGCCGGCTGGCCATCGCCGGCATCCAGACCGAGCAGTGTTGCGAGACCACCGCGCGGCTGGCGGCCGACCTCGGCTACGACGTCGACTTCGTGATCGACGCGACCCTCACCTTCCCGATCATCGATCCGGCGACCGGCGAGGAGCTCACCACGGACGAGATCCTGCGGCGCACCGCCTTCGTGCTGCGCAAGCGCTTCGCCCGCATCACCGCCGTCGACGACCTCGTCGGCGAGCTGGTGCCCGCCTAGGAGCCTGCGCGGCAGAACGCCGGCGCAGTTAGCCGATCCTGGTTAGGTGAGCAGGAGGTCAAGGGATTCTCGGCGGCAGTGCCGGTCCGCTCCCTGAGCCGGACCGAGTGTTGGTCGCGTGGGTGCCTGCTC
>DATNKH010000584.1:0-5917 GCA_035603475.1 Thermoanaerobaculia bacterium | reverse complement strand
GGGTGTTCTCCCGCATCGCCACCGAGGAGGCCGGGATCGAGGCGGCGCGCCGGCGCGCCGACGCGCTCTTCGAGGAGCTGATGCAGCACCCGCCGGCACGCCAGCAGTTGCTGGTCCAGAACAGCTCCCGCTTCCGCGATCGCATGCTGTGCGAGAGACTGCTGACCGCGAGCCATGACGAGGGCTTCCGTGAACCGGCGCGCTCCGAGCAGCTCGCCCGGATCGCGGTGGCGGTCGCCGAACGCGTGGCGGACATCTGCCCCGAGGCCGCCGTCGACTCGTCGAGCGCCGCTCCGTCCGACACCCTCGCCGGCATGCGGGCGCGGGCCTGGGCGCAGCTCGGCAATGCGCTGCGCATCAGGTCCGACCTCGACGGAGCGGCGGTCGCTTTCCGCTCGGCGGAGGCCCTGATGGCGGCCCACCCGCGCCTGGGCTTGCTCGACAAGGCGCGCATCTTCGACCTCAAGGCGTCGCTCTGCAAGGACCGGCGGCACTTCGCGGAGGCGGCGCGCCTGCTCGATCGAGTGATCACCATCTACCAGCGCCTGGGCCAATCGAACCTGACGGGCAGGGCGCTCACCCAGAAGGCCGCTCTGCAGTTCTATGCCGGCGACCGCGAGGACTGCATGGTCCTCTTGCGCCGCGCTCTCGAGCTGATCGATCCGCACGAGGATCCACGCTGCTACCTGAACGCGCGCCACAACCTGATCGTTGCGCTGGCCGACGACGGCAAGCCGCGCGAAGCATTCGCCATGCTCTTCCACGCCCGGCCGCTCTACCTCAAGATGGGCGACCGCATGAACCTGCTGCGCCTGCGCTGGCTGGAAGGCCAGGTGGCGCTAGGGCTGCACCGGCTCGAGCAAGCCGAGACGGCCTTCCGCGAAGTGCGGGGCGCCTACGTCGAGCTGGGGCTCGAGTACGACGTGGCGCTGGTCAGCCTCGACCTGGCGATGGTCTTCGCCCAGCAGGGCCGCGCGACCGACATGCGCCGGCTGGCGGAGGAGATGCTGGCCTTCTTCGAATCGCGCCAGATCCTCCCCGAGGCGATGGCGGCCTTCCTGGTCTTCTGCAACGCGGCGCGGGTGGAGCAGGCGGGCCTGGCCCTGGTTCAGGAGGTCGCCGCCTTCCTCAAGCAGGCGCGCCACGCGCCCGACCTCCGCTTCGTGCCGCGCTGCTGAGCGCAGCGAGGGCGCAACCAGCGGGCAGCGGATCTCCTCCCGGCCTCCGCCCCCTCAGGTCCGGATGCCGAGGAAGAGATAGATCGACAGGATGGCGAACACCGTGCCCGGGCTCCAGACCGCCACCAGGGCGGGGAGGGCGCCCGCCTCGCCGAGCTTGGTGAAGAAGGCGAAGATGGCCATGAACACGAAGCCGAGGATGACGGACAGCCCGACGCCGTAGAGCGCACCCTGGCGCCCCAGGCGGAAGGCGAAGGGCAGCGCCACGAGGGCCATCACCAGGGAGATCACCGGGTAGGCGACCTTCTGGTAGAGGCTCACCAGCAGCTCGGGCTCGGGCTGCCCGCTCTCGTTCATCTCCTCGATGTACTCCTTGAGCTCGCGGTAACCCATCTGGTCGGGGGGGCGGATCTCGGAATCGAAGTAGCTCGGCGTCTCCGGGTAATGCACGATCCGCGGCTCGTCGAACTGCTCGAACTTGATGCGGAAGCTGCCGGAGAAGGTCCGCGCCCAGCCGCGCGAGAACACCCAGGCCTCGCCGATGTAGTGGGCGCTCTCGGTGAACAGGCGGCGGATGAGGTGATGCGCGGGATCGAAGTCGAAGACCTGCAGGCGCTGCAGGGTCTGGGTGTTGGCGTCGTAGTTGAGATAGTTGTAGATGTAGCGGCCCTGCCCGAAGAGCCACTGCCGGTCGGCGCGCCGGTAGGTGCGGGCGGTGGTGCGTCCCTGGATGCGGTCCTTGGCCTGGGCGACCTTCTCGTTGGCGGCGGGCAGGATCTTGCCCGACTCGAGGTAACCCGAGAAGGCGGTGATCATCAAGGCGCCGACGACCGCCGGCAGCGCGATGCGATAGAGGCTGATGCCCAGGGCCTTGCAGGCGATGATCTCGTTGGTGCGGCTGAGCAGGGCGAAGGTCATCAGGGTGGTGACCAGCACCACGATCGGCGAGATCTGGTAAATGATCTGCAGAGAGAAGTACTTGTAATACTTGATGATGATCGCCGCCGGGATCTTGTTCTTGATGATGTGATCGATCATCTCGGTGAGGTCGAAGACCACGAACAGCGTCACTCCGGAGAAGAGCACCAGCGCGAAGACGCGCGCGAACAGCGACGCCACGTAGCGGTCCAGGAGGCTCGGGAAGAGGATCCGCGGCCGCGGCAGCCGCAGCAGCAGCCGCGGCCCGGCCCGCGCCCGCTGGCGGCGGCGCGCCGCGACCCGGCGCACCTTCTCCCGGCGTTTCAGCTCGAACCAGCGCAGGCGGCGCCAGAGGTCGGTACGCACCCACCGATCGAAGCGGCCCGCCAGCAGGCTCTTGTCGCGATTGCGGCGGACGAGGATGAAGATGCCGATCGCCGCCAGCACCAGGTTCGGCAGCCACATCGCCAGCCCCGCCGACAGCTTGCCGTAACGGGCGGCCTCCTCGCCGTCGTTGAGCATGATGTAGTACACGACGATGACGCCGATCGAGATGGCGAAGCCCGAGGTCTTGCCGCCGCGGCGGTTGTTGATGCCGAGCGGCAGGGCGAAGAGGCCGAAGACCAGGCAGGCGAAGGGGATCGAGAACTTCTTGTGCAGCTCGACCAGCGCCAGGTTGCGCGTCTCGGCGGGCGCGGTACGGTCGCGACGGAGGCGGCGGAGCTCGCCGAAGCTGAGCTCGCGGACGCCCTTGGAGGCGGCCATCTTGGCCTTCTGCTCGCTGGTGAACTGGTCCTCGAGCACGACGTCGAGCTCTTTGTGGCGGCTGATCTCGTAGCCCATCGGGCGCGACAGGTCGACGGTGTGGCGGACCGCGTTGGTCAACACCATGACCACGCGCTCGCCGGCCGAGTCGACCTTGATCTCGCCCCAGTCGGCGACCGTGACCTGCTGCTTCTGGGTGTTGGGCTCCATCTCGGCCAGGAACACGCCTTTCCAGCGGCGGCCCGGCGGCGGCGTCTCGAAGACGTAGACGGACTTGCCGACCCACTCCTGGTAGAAGACCCGCGGCTCGACCTGCTGCGACATGGTCTGGGTCATGATGTCCAGGCGAAGCTGCTGCAGCGAGTGGTTGGCCTGCGGCACGATGTAGATCATCAGCAGGGTATTGAGGACCGTGAGCACCGCCGAGACCAGCAGCACCGGCCGGTAGAGCGAGATCAGGCTGATGCCGCAGGAGCGCATGGCGGTCAGCTCGCTGTCCGAGGAGAGACGGCCGACCGCGATCAGGATGCCGAAGAGCAGCGACATCGGCAGGGTGAGGACCACGATGTTGGGCACCGTGACCAGCAGCAGCCTGCCGACGATCGACACCGGCAGGCCCCGGCGGATGATCATCTCGGCCGACTGGAACAGGAAGCGCAGCAGCAGGATGAAGGTATAGACTAGGAAACCCAGCCCCATCGGGCCGACGATCTCTGTGATGATGTAGCGGTTGAGACGGAGGCGCACGGCGGCCCATTATATGGGCGAGACATGGGCGAGGTGTGACCCCTGCCGAAGAGGGCCGGTGATGACGATGATGACGGACCAGCCGCCGGAGCTGCCCTTCGCCGGGCGCAGCATCCTGGTGACGGGGGGTGCCCACCGGGTCGGCGGCGCGATCAGCCGTTACCTGGGGGCGCGGGGCGCCAGGGTCCTGGTCCACTACCACAGCAGCGCTGCCATGGCCGCGGACCTGGTGGCGGGCTTGCCTGCCGGGGGAGCGGCGTTCGGCGCCGATCTCTCCGACCCGGAAGGTCCGCGCCGTCTCTTCGACGCCTGCCGCGCGGCGGGAGAGATGCCCGGCGCGGTGGTGCACGCCGCCGCCTCCTTCCTGCACCGGCCGTTGCTCGAGACCGGCGCCGCGGATTGGGATGCCGTCCAGGCGCTCAACCTGCGTGCCTTCTTCCTGCTGGCACAGGAGCTGGTGCGCGCCCGCGGCGAGCTGGGTGGAGACCTGGTCGCCATCGGCGACGCCGCGGCGCTCGAGCTGTGGTCGGGCTACGTGGCGCACAGCGTCGCGAAGGCCGCCCTCATCCCGCTGGTCAAGGCCCTCGCCAAGGCGCTGGCACCGAGATACCGGGTCAACGGGGTGATGCCGGGACCGGTGCTGGCCCCTCCCGGCACGCCGCCGGCGGAGCTCGAGCGGATGCGCCAGCAGACGCTGCTCAAGCGGCTCGGCGACCCCGAAGACGTCGCCCGGGCGGTCGAGTTCCTGCTGCGCTGCGACTTCGCGACCGGCTCCTGGGTCGAGGTCACGGGCGGCTCGCAGCTGTGGCGCGGGCAGGCGCCGGCAGGGAAGCAGGCGCCATGAGGCAGCCGCCGCCGCAGGACCCGCGGACGGGAGCGATGCGGACGGCGACCGGCGGTGGCGGTCCTGGCGGCGACGAGGGCGGGGCAGCGGGTGGGAGAGCGGGTGGGGGAGCGGGCAGCGGCGGCAGCTATCGGCTCGAGCGCCGGTACCGCTTCAGCGCCAGCCACCTCTACCGGCGGCCGGAGTGGAGCGAGGAGGAGAACCGGGCCCGCTTCGGCAAGTGCGCCAACCTGCCCGGCCACGGCCACAACTACCGCCTGTTCGTGACCGTGCGCGGCCAGCTCGACGCGGAGACCGCCTTCGTCGCCGACCTCGGGCGGCTCGACGCCCTGGTGGCGCGCCTGGTCCTCGACCACGTCGACCACCAGCACCTCAACTCGGCGGTGCCCGAGTTCGCCGCCGGCGCCGTCAACCCGTCCAGCGAGGCGCTCGTCCGCTGGATCCGCGATCGTCTCGTCCCGGACCTCCCGCCGGAGATCGCCCTGGTGCGCCTCCGCCTCGAAGAAGACGAAGACCTCGCCGCCGAGTGGCACCTCGCGGACGGCTGAGACGCCGCCCGGACCAGCCATCCAAGCACCCGCGGCGGGCGAGCTCCCGCCTCCTGGTGCGCTTGGAAGCGGGAGCTCGCGCCGCGCGGCGTTCAATCGCCGTCGTTGTCGTCGTCGGGGTTCTCGGTGCTCGAGCAGGTGGCCGGGCAGGTCGTGCGGGTGGTCAGGATCAGCCGCGGGTTCTCATGGTGGAAGTCGAAGGCGTTGCTACGGGGATCGTTGGCGAACATGTCACGCATGGTGAGCGGGTTGAGGGTGAAGGTGTTCTCGGCGAACTTGAGCAGGCTGGCGAAGTCGTACTGGGTCGAGTCGATGACGCCTGCCTTCGCCCACGGCGAGATGATCAGCAGCGGCACGCGGAAGCCGTAGCCGTAGCCGTCCTGCTGCGTCGGGGCCTGGTGGTCGTAGAAGCCGCCGAAGTCGTCCCAGGTGACGAAGAGCGCCGAGCTGCACCAGTAGGGCCCATTCATCAGCGCGTTGACGATCTGCACGGTCTGGTTCTCGCCTTGACAGACGCTGTTCGGCGCGTGCTCGCTGCAGTCGCCCGGCAGCGTGACCCAGGTGACGGCCTGGAGCGGGTTGCTCCCGGTGCCGGCCAGGAGGTCGTTGATCAAGCTTCCCCATGGCAGCACCTTCGCCCACTGCGCGGTGTTGTTGCGGATCTGGCTGAAGGCATTCAGGACCGACCAGATGTAGCCGCTCTGGCCGGCCTGCGGCGCGTAGTAGCGCCAGTCGATCGCCGGGTTCTTCGCGTTGATCTCGTCGGGGAGGGTAGTGTAGCTCCAGCAGGAGGAGTGGCTGCCGAGAGTCCCGTAGTCCGGAGCCGTGCAGATGGCCGGCGAGACCAGCGTGTCGACCACCTGGCCCGAGACGTCGCAGCCCCAGCCGTCGGTGTCGTTGACGTCGTTGCCGCCGGT
>DATNKH010000583.1:0-4826 GCA_035603475.1 Thermoanaerobaculia bacterium | reverse complement strand
AGGACCGCGGCTCCGTCGCTGCTGGTGAGGTGCACGGTCCCGAGGTAGTTCGTGGCGGTGTGCCCGGCGTCGTCGCGCGCGGTGACGTTGACGGTGAAGGGCGAGCCGGCGGTGACGCCGGCGGGTGCCGAGACCAGCAGCTGGGTGGCGACGGTGAAGAGGTCCGCCATCGCCGTCGCGGTGCCCGCATTGTTGAGGTGCTCGGCGATCCCCAGGGAATCCTCGATGGTGCGCAGCAGGGAGGCGTGGTCGTAGGGAGTGCTGACCACGCCGCCGGCAGGCACCGCCGGCGAGAGCGCCAGCAGGCCGACCCTGCCGCCGGCCCCCGGGCCGCCGCCGGGCCCGCCGGTGCAGCAGCCGGAGGTGTCGGTCGTGGCCGCCTCGTCGAAGGTGATGAGCAGCAGGCCGTTGTGAGCCTGCAGGTAAGCAAGGAGCGCCGGCACGTTCTGCGACAGCCAGAGGTCGGCGCGCGCCAGCCCTCCCGCGGAGCCGTCGGCGCAGGGATTGTCGTGGCCGTCGTCGCAGGTGTCGGGCGTGATGAAGGAGAAAGCCGGCAGGCTGTCGCCGGCCAGGTCGGCCGACAGCGTGGAGTAGGGCACGACGTGGGCCTGGCAGCGGCTGCCGTTGCCGACGATGTCGGCGTAGTAGAGGAAGGGGTCGTGCCGGTCGGCGTAGTTGAAGGCAGGCGGCGACGTGCTGTGGCCCTGGTAGGGGTCGGGCGCCGCGGTCGGGCTGTAGTCGGCATGGAAGCAGGCGCCCGGCATGGCGTCCATGTAGCCCTTCCAGCCGAGGCCCGCGTCGTCGAGCTGGTCCCCCAGGTGGCGGCCGCCGGCCATGGCCGACTGGCCCTGCACACAGGTATAGAGGTTGAGCCCCATGCAGTCGGCCGCGGTGGCGGGCTGCACCGGCTGGCCGCTCGTCATGGCGATGTAGTTGTCGAGGCTCTGATGACCCGTCCCGTAGTAGTGGTCGGCCAGGACACCCTGGGACCGCAACCCGTTGAGGTAGGTCGCCACGCTGCCGCTGCCCCAGGTGGTGGCGAAGCTCTCGTTCTCGAGCACCAGCACGACGATGTGCGAGAAGCGCGGAATGTCCTCGAGGCCGGCCGCGGCACCGGCGGGAACGCTCCCGACCAAGGCGAGCAGGGCGAGCAGGGCGAGCGCCAACGCTTTCACAGGGAGGGAGGGTCAGCCCTGCGCCAGCCGCAGCTCGGCGCGGGCGGCGGCGAGGGCGCGCTGGCGGGCTTTCCACTCGGCGTCGCTGCGGCTCGTCATCGCCTGGGCGGCGGCCAGGGCGCGCTCGGCGGCGGCGCGGTCGAGCTCGTCCAGCTGCTTGGCCACCTCGGTGAGGATGGTCAGGCGGTTGTCCACCATCTGGGCGAAGCCGCCGGCCACGAACAGCGCGCGCTTGCCCTCCGGCGTGTCGGCCCGCAGCAGGCCGGCGCCGAGCCGGTAGAGCATCGGCGCGCGGTTCTCGAGGATGCCCAGCTCGCCGTCGTGCGCGGGCACGGCGGCGAACGTCGCGTCGGTCTCGAGCACCGCCCGCTCCGGGGTGATGACGCTGATGTGAAAGGTGTTCGCCATGGCCGCCTACTGCGCCAGCTGCTCCGCCTTCGCCGCCGCCTCCTCGATCGCGCCGACGTACATGAACGCCTGGTCCGGCAGCTGGTCCCACTTGCCGTCGCACAGCTCCTCGAACGAGCGGATGGTGTCCTCGCGCGAGGTGTAGTTGCCGGGGAAGCCGGTGAACTGCTCGGCGACGTAGAACGGCTGCGACAGGAAGCGCTCGATCTTCCTCGCCCGCCGCACGATCACCTTGTCGTCCTCGGAGAGCTCCTCGATGCCGAGGATCGCGATGATGTCCTGCAGGTCCTTGAAACGCTGCAGGATCTGCTGCACCCGGCGCGCCACCGCGTAGTGACGCTCGCCGATGTACTCGGGAGCGATGATGCGGCTGCTCGAGGCGAGCGGATCGACCGCCGGGTAGATGCCCTTCTCCGAGATGCTGCGCTCGAGGTTGACGGTGCTGTCGAGGTGCGTGAAGGCGGTCGCCGGCGCCGGATCGGTGTAGTCGTCCGCCGGCACGTAGATCGCCTGGATGCTGGTGACGGCGCCGCGGTTGGTGGAGGTGATGCGTTCCTGCAGCTCGCCCATCTCGGTGCCCAGCGTGGGCTGGTAGCCGACCGCCGAGGGCATGCGGCCGAGCAGCGCCGAGACCTCCGACCCCGCCTGCGAGAAGCGGAAGATGTTGTCGATGAACAGCAGCGTGTCGGCGCCGGTCTGGTCGCGGAAGTACTCGGCCATGGTCAGCGCCGAGAGGGCCACGCGCAGGCGCGCCCCGGGCGGCTCGTTCATCTGGCCGAACACCATCACCGTCTGGTCGATGACGCGCTTGCCGGTGTCGCCGATCTTGGCATCCTGCATCTCGAGCCAGAGGTCGTTGCCCTCGCGGGTGCGCTCGCCCACCCCGGCGAAGCAGGAGTAGCCGCTGTGGAAGCGGGCGAGGCGGGCGATCAGCTCCTGGATGATGACCGTCTTGCCGACGCCGGCGCCGCCGAAGAGGCCGGCCTTGCCGCCGCGCACCAGCGGGCAGAGCAGGTCGATGACCTTGATGCCGGTCTCGAACAGCTCGGTCTTCGACGACAGGTCCTTGAGGTCGGGCGGCTCGTGATGGATCGGGCGGCGGGTCGCGGCCGCGATCGGCCCGAGGCCGTCGATCGGCTCGCCCACCAGGTTGAAGACGCGGCCCAGCGTCTGCTCGCCGACCGGCACGGTGACCGGCTCGCCGGTGTCGAGGATGTCCGCGCCGCGGGTCAGGCCGTCGGTCGAGCCGAGGGCCACGGCGCGCACCCGGCCGCCGCCCAGGTGCTGGGCGACCTCGCACCAGAGGGTCTCCTCGTGCTCCTCGCCGAGAATGGTGCGCTTGACCTCGATGCGCAGCGCGTTGTAGATCCGCGGCAGCTGCTCCTCGGAGAAATGGGCGTCGAGAGTCGAGCCGATGACCTGCGTCACCTTGCCGTAGTGGGAGTTTTCCGATTTTTCCATCGCTGGTTCCGATCTGGTTCGTGGTCCGGGAGCGGCGTCAGGACAGCGCGTTGGAACCGCCGACGATGTCGAGCAGCTCCATGGTGATCTGGGTCTGGCGGGCGCGGTTGTACTGGCGCGACAGGGCCTTGATCATGTCGCCCGCGGCGTCGGTGGCCGCCTTCATCGCGACCATGCGCGCCACCTGCTCGGAGACCAGGGCGTCGTTGAACGCCTGGAACAGCCGGGCGCGGATGATCGCCGGCAGCAGCTCGTCGAGCAGCTCGCGCGGGCCGGGGGAGAACTCGTATTCGACCGACCGCCGGCGCTCTCCGGCGGCGGCGTCGCTCTTCTCGGACCCGGGCGCGCCGCCCTTCTCGGCCTCGCGGGCGCCGCCTGCTCCGGCCCCGGCTCCTCCGGCCTCTCCGGCCAGGGGCAACAGCCGCAGCACCTCGGGCTTCTGCTGTCCCGCCGAGACGAAGCGCATGTAGGCGACGTGGGCGGAGGCGATCTCGCCCTTCAGGAAGCGGTCGATCAGCGAGTTGGCGATCGGCTCCACCTGGTCGAACTTCGGCCGGTCGCCGAAGGTCGGGGTCTGCTCGTCCATCGGCCGGCGCAGGAAGCGGAAGTAGCCGATGCCCTTCTTGCCGATCATGTGCACGCGGGTCTCGATGCCGCGGCCGGCCTGTTCGTCCAGGTGGGTCACCGCGGCGCGCAGCACGTGGGAGTTGTAGCCGCCGGCCAGGCCGCGGGCGCTGGTGAGCACCACCAGCGCGGAGCGCTTGACGTCGTCGTGGGTGGCGAGCAGCGGATGGTCGACGTCGCCTGCCGCCCGCGAGAGGTCGGCCACCAGCTCGGCGAGCTTCTGGGTGTACGGCTTCGTCGCCATCGCCCGGTTGAAGGCGGCCTGGAAGCGCGCGGTCGCGATGAGCTGCATGGTGCGCGTGATCTTGCGGATGTTGCGCACCGATTTGCGCCGCTTCACCAGCTCTCGTCGATTCGCCATCCGTCGTGTCCCTCGTGCCGCTCGTCCGCCCGCCCGATCACTTGAACTGCGTCTTGAAGTCGCGGACGACCTGCTTGATGCGTTCCGCCAGCTCGTTGGACATCTCGCCGGTCTTGGTGAGCTCCTCGAGCATTCCCGGGTGCTGGTCGCGGAAGTGGCGCAGCAGCGCCGCCTCGAAGCGCGCGACGTCCGTGACCTTCAGGTCGTCGAGCAATCCCTGGGTGCCGGCGAAGATGCTGACCACCTGCTCGGCCAGCGGGAACGGCTGGAACTGCGGCTGCTTGAGCAGCTCGACCATGCGCTGGCCACGGTCGAGCTGGCGCTGGGTCGCGGCGTCGAGCTCGGTGCCGAGCTGGGCAAAGGCCTCGAGGTCGCGGAAGGCGGCGAGGTCGAGGCGCAGCGAGCCCGCGACCCGCTTCATCGCCTTGCGCTGCGCGTTGCCGCCGACTCGCGACACGCTGATGCCGACGTTGACCGCCGGCCGCACGCCGGCGAAGAAGAGGTCGGGCTCGAGGTAGATCTGGCCGTCGGTGATCGAGATGACGTTGGTCGGGATGTACGCCGAGACCTCGCCCTCGAGCGTCTCGATCACCGGCAGGGCGGTCATCGAGCCGCCGCTGTCGGGGAAACGGTGCACCCGGAGCTGATCGCGGTCGGGCAGGGTGGCGAGCCAGGCCTCGGCCTTCTTCTTGCCGTGCGGCCGGTGATAGATGCCGCGCGGGTCGTCGGGCCGCTCGTCGAGCGGCGCCGCGAAGCCCTGCGGGTGGGCCTTGGCGGCGCCGCGGTCACGGCTGTCG
>DATNKH010000582.1:0-6455 GCA_035603475.1 Thermoanaerobaculia bacterium | reverse complement strand
CCTACGCCTACGACGGCTCGGGCAACGTCACCCAGGTCGGGCAGGGCTATTACCTCTACGACCCGGTCAGCCGCCTGACGACCGCCGAGGTCGAGACCAACCCGGTCAACAACAGCAACCCGAGCCTGGACACCTTCTCCTACCAGGGCACGACGTACGACGCCTTCGGCAACATCCAGGGCTTCTCGAGCAACTCGACGCCGACAGATCCGTCCACGAACCATCTCACCGGCGGCAGCTACGACGCCTCCGGCAACCTCCGCGCCTGGAATGGCGCCTCGACGTACGACTACGACGAGCTGAACAAGCTCAAGCACTACGTCAACGGCGCCCAGGAGTGGTTCTACATGTACGACGCCGACGACGAGCGCGTCTGGTCCTTCGAGCCCCCGCTCAGCCCGAACCCCCGCTTCGACCGCTGGACCCTGCGCGGCCTCGACGGCAAGGTCAAGCGCCACTTCGAGCTCTACGGCTATAACTGGGGCAACGCCTGGACCGGGAACAACCAGTTCTTCGACTACATCTACCGTGACGGCCTGTTACTGTGGATTCGCCACAGCTGGGGCGCCTACCGCATCTCCGTCGATCACCTCGGCACGCCGCGCCTCGCCGGCAACGTCTACGGGAGCCCCTTCTGGTACAAGGTCTACTACCCCTTCGGCGAAGAGGTCCTGCCCGCAGGGGCCACCAGCCAGGACAGCGAGAGAACGCGCTTCACCGGCCACGAGCGCGACCTCGCCTCCCTCACCTCGACCTACCCGAACAGCCCGCAAGCCGACGACCTCGACTATATGCACGCCCGGCACTACAGCTTCTTGACCGGTAGGTTCCTGTCCATCGATCCCGGCCTCTCCGATGAAACTGCCCCTCAGGAATTGAACCGATACGCTTACGTGAACAACAGTCCCCTGAAGCTGATCGACCCGACCGGGCTCGATGCCGAAGGTACTGTTCCAGACTACGGCGTCGGCGAAGGGATCACGGTATTCAGCGGCGTCGCGAATTTCAACGCAGCGGACACCCTGGCTTTCGCATCATTTCAGTTCAACTCCTTCTTCAATGGTCTGGAATTTCAGCAATTGGCTTCGCAGTTCCAGCTGCTCTTCAATCTCATGAACCCGTACCTGCGCTCGAGACCGTCGGAGGATGATAATTGCCCTCCGTTCACCGGGACACTTCAGGCACCCTGCCAGCTTCAGCTAAAGATAGGGATGATGGTGCCCCCGGAGTTCGGCGAGGTCGAAGGCGAATTCAAGATCGCTGGTTATACGAAGCACGGCATCAATTCGGCGATAAACCATGACGGACTTGGGGTCACGCCAAAAGCCATCCTGGACACTCTGAAGAATCCGTTGAAAGTCGTCAAGAGGCCAGCTGGCGACACGAAGGTTATCGGGAAGAATGCCATCGTTATTCTCAACGAGGCATGGAAAGTGGTTTCCACTTGGGCTCGTAATTCCGCATCGTGGAGAATCTTCTGATGAGCCCATTTCGCCCTCCCAAGATTCTCAGACCAGAGGACTTGGTTCTGTTGCGCTCCACCATTCAGGAGCGACGGCCGGAGCTCCTTCCCCTACTTGACCTTCTTGGCGTTCAACCGCTCACGGATGATCAACGCGAAGATCTCCGCGATGGATTGCTCGACGAGTTCTTAGAGACCGGTATTAGGGATGACGGCGAACCTGACGCTCGCGGGCGTCACCTTGATGATATAATAGGTAAGCTGGGTCGCTTATAACTGTTGAGCGCCTCGGTTGCCCGTCGTCTACAAGATCTTCGAGAACGTAAGGCCGGGTGAGATCAAGCTCGAGTAGCAGCGACGGTGCAGCCCGGCCGGCCAGGAGCACCAAGAACTCTCAACCGCTAGCTGCTAGGCCCTGACACCGCTCGGAGGCTGAGACCTCAGTCGTCCAGGTAGACGACCTCCATCCTGCGGATGCGGAGGGTGGAGATGGTGACCAGGACCGCGGTGAGGGCAAGGAGGCCGCAGATGGAGACCCATCTCGAGGGGGCGTCGGAGAGGAGGGCGAAGGGTCCTTCGGCGAGCGGCACCGGGCAGAGGGCCTGCAGGTAGTGGATCACCGAGAGCTGCTTGAGGACCGGGGGCAGCAGGAAGTGGATGGCCTCCCAGCCGAAGAGCGCCAGGGCCGGGATCGCCGGGCTGCGGAAGAAGAAGCCGAGGGTCAGGAAGGCGGCGCCGTAGCCGGCGCAGGCGAGGGCGGTCACCAGCAGGTAGGCGCCGAGGTGGGCAAGACCCGGGCCGTGCAGCAGGAACGCCCAGCGCAGGCGGCCGTCGTAGGGCAGGTAGGCGAGCAGGAAGCTGGCGAAAGTCGAGGCGCCGAAGAGGGCCAGGGACACCAGCAGGCCGGTCAGATACTTGGCGACGACCAGCAGCTCCCGGCGCATCGGCGTCAGGAAGTAGAAGTGCAGGCTGCGGTCGAGGACCTCGCGGCGGATCAGGTTGCCGAAGATCGCCACGCAGCCGAGGAAGACCACCACGCGCAGGATGAAGCCCTGGTACAGCTGCGCCATGAGCTGGGTGGCGTCGGCCAGGTTGCCTGGATCGGCCACCGCCCGCGGCAGCATGGCGCGCAGCACGAACACCGCGGGCGGCGCCAGGGCCAGGAGGTAGAGGCCGAGGGCGCGCCGGCCGAGGAAGCTCTTGCGCAGCTCGAGCCGCACCACCGCGCCGAGCTGGCGGCGCCAGAGCGCCCTTGGCGCAGATAGCGCCGATAGCGCCGATGACGGCGATGTCACCGGCGTCGCCGGTGCCGTCGACGACGCCTGCAAGGCTGTCGCCGGCTCGCTCATGACCTCCCTCCGTTGCCGCGCGGCTCGTCGATCAGGTACTGGTAGACGGCCTCGACGTCGGCGTCGGCGGGGGCGACGGACTCGACGGTCAGGCCCTGGTCGATCACCACCTGGTTGAGCATCCGGTAGAAGCGGCCGGCGTCGCGAGTGCGCAGCAGCAGGCCGCTGCGGTCTGCCAGCATGCGGGCTTCCACGACGTGATCCTGCTCGAAGGCCCTGGCCGCCAGCAGCTCCGGGCGGTCGCAGCGGATCAGCACCTGGGCGGGGTGCTGCTCGTCCATCTCGTCGCGCACCTCGACGATGTCGCCTTCGGCCACCACGTAGCCGCCGTTGAGCATCACCACCTGGTCGGAGATGAGGTCCACCTCGTGCAGAATGTGGCTGGAGACGACGACGTAGAGCCCGGCCGCGGCGAGCTCGCGCAGCAACGCGATGAGCTCGGCGCGCGCCATCGGATCGAGGCCGTTGAGCGGCTCGTCGAGCACCAGCACCGAGGGCCGGTGGGCGAGGGCCTGCGCCAGCTTGACCCGCTGGCGCATCCCCTTGCTGTAGGCGGCCACCTTGCGGCCGGCGGCTTCGACCATGCCGACGCGCTCGAGCGCCTGCCAGGTCATCGCGGCGGCCGGCGCCGGATCGTACCCGTGCACCCGCAGCAGCGACTCGATCAGCTGATAACCGGTCAGGCCTGGTGGAAAGGCGTCGTACTGGGTGGCGTAGCCGACGCGGCGGAAGAGGAGCTCCGGCCGGTCGGTGGCCATGCCGAGCACCCGCACCGTGCCGCGGCTCGGGCGCAGCAGGCCGACCATCAAATTCATCAGGGTGGTCTTGCCGGAGCCGTTCGGCCCCACCAGGCCGGTGATGCCAGCGGGCAGGGACAGCCGGACCCGGTTGACCCCGAGCACCTCGCCGTAGAACTTGGAGACGTCGTCGAAGACGATGCGCTCGTCAGCGTTGGCAGCACCGGCCGCGCTCGCGGCACCTGCCGCGGGGGCCCCGCCGGCAACGCCGGCGACGCCGGGGACGCCGGCAACCCCGGAGGTCAACGCGTCGGGGCTCACCGCACCACCTCGTAGGCCCGGACCCGCCGGAGCAGCAGCCCCAGGCAGAGCAGCGACCCGGCCACCAGGGCCGTCCAGGCAGCGGCGACCGGCATGCCGGTCGGCGGCGAGAGACCGAACAGGCCCGCCCACACAGTCTGGATGACGACCCGCATGCTCAGCAGCTCGCTCCACCAGGTGCCGAGCGCCATCTCCATGACGCGGCCGAAGCCGTTCATGACGAAGAAGAGGATGAGCAGGACGATCCTCGCCACCGGCTTCCACTTGACCCAGGCCGACACCGCCAGCGCCAGCAGCGACAAGGAGACGATCAGCACCCAGCTGCCGGCGAACAGGGCGCCGAGCACGCGGCCCTGCGCGACGAACCAGCCGGCGCCCTCGAGATAGCCCTGCAGCAGGAACAGCAGGATGCCGGGGATCCAGGTGATCGTCGAGATCAGCAGCGCCAGCACCGAGAGCTTGCCGGCCACGTACTCGGCGCGCGAGAACGGCCGCGACAGGTAGAGCGCCAGCCCGTTGTTGCGCAGGTCGGGCGAGATCAGCGCCGGGGCCACGACGACGGCCAGCACGAAGGCGAGGAAGCCCTGCAAGGCCAGTCCCCCCGCGAAGAAGCGGGCGTCGATCGGCAGCGCATCGCGCAGGCGGTCGAGCGGCACGTTCAGCAGCTTCAACGCCGACAGGTTGTGGCGCAGGTAGATCGCGATCAAACCGGCGAAGGGCGGCAGGAAGCAGAGCACGTAGAACATGACGAAGGCGCGGCTGCGCATCACCGCCGCCAGGGCGTAGCGGGGCACCACCAGGAACCGCCGCCGCGGCGTGGTCAGGGGACCGTCGTAGCGGTGATAGGTGCGCTCATACACGGCCATTGGCATCCCCTTCCATGGCCTTGAGGAAGATGTCCTCGAGCGAATCGCGCTTGTAGTCGAGGCGGCGGATCTGCATGCCGGCGCCGGCGGCCAGCCGGAACATGTCGCGCGCCTCGACGCCGTCGGGGAGCACCAGCTTCAGGCGCTGGCGGGCGCCGGGCGCACTCTCGCAGCCGAGCGACGCCGCCAGCTCGGCGAACGCCGGCGCCGCCGGGGCGCCGTCCGCGCCGCGCACGTCGAGCTCGAGCAGCCGGCGGTTCGCGCGGCGCTCCGCTTCGAGGTTGGCGTAGACCGCCACCCGGCCTTCCTTCAGCACCAGCACCTCCTCGCAGCACTCCTCGACGTCGCGCAGCAGGTGCGAGGACAGGATCACGCGCGCCTCGCCGCCGTCGCGGATGCCGCGGATCAGGTCGAGCATGCGGCGGCGGGCGGGCGGATCGAGACCGTTGGTGGGCTCGTCGAGGAACAGCAGGCGCGGGCCGTGGGCGAGCGCCTGGGCGAGCTTGACCAGCTGCTTCATGCCCAGCGAGTAGCTGTCCACCGGACGGTATCGCGCCTCGCCCAGGCCGACGTAGAACAGCGCCTCGTGGGCGCGCTCCAGGGCCGCCGCCGGCGGCAGACCGGACAGCTCGGCCATCAAGCGCACGAAGCGCACGCCGCTCATACCGGCGATGAAGGAGTCGGTCTCGGGCATGTACCCCATCTGGGCGCGGATCGCCGCGGCCTCGGAACGGATGTCCTTGCCGAAGACCCGGGCGGTGCCGGCGGCCGGGCGGAAGAAGCCGAGCAGGGTGTGGAGCAGCGTCGTCTTGCCGGCACCGTTCGGCCCGAGCAGACCGATGCAGCGGCCTGCGAGCGAGGCCCGCAGGTCGCGCAGCACGAGGCGTCCGCCGAGGCTGACGGCGAGCCCGTCGAGCTCGATGATCGGCGAGGCCGGCACGGCTACTTGCCGCCCCTCCGCACCGTCCGCACCGTCCGTAGCATGGCCGCGCCGTGCGCGCGCTCGATGCCGCCCAGGATGCCGCCGAACCCGGCGAGCGTCTCGAGGTTGAGCCCCATCGGTCCGGCCTCGCTGTGACCCGCGAACACGATGCGGTCCGCCTCGGCGTAGGCGTAGAGCAGCGACGGACCGCGGGCGGCGCCGAACAGCAGGCTGCGAAGGCCGGGTCCGCCATGACTGCCGGCGGCGCCGCCAGTGCCGCCAGCACCGCCGGCATTGGCCGCGATGCCCGTGGAGGCGGCCGCGCCGGAGGCATCGGCCGCGGCGCCGAGCGCTCCGGTGATCGGCGCGATCGAAGCGAGGTTCTGGTAGAAGAGCGCCGAGACGTTCACCTGGCCGTCGCGGCCGAGCAGGCCGCGCAGCCGCGGGGAGGCGGCCAGGGTGGTGCCGGCGGCGCGCTGCGCCAGGGCGCGGTCGAGCTGCGCCCGGGTGGGGGCCGCCACCAGGTAGCCGTCGGCGAACAGGTAGTGCACCTCGAGCTGCGGCGGCCCGCTCGAGACGATGGCGTAATAGGTGCGGTCGCCGTCCTGCTCCTGCTGCAGCGCCACCCCCGGCTTGCCCGCGGCCAGCTGCTCGGCATTGACCTGCTGCACGGTGCGCGCGAAGGTCTGCTGCAGGCGCACGGGGTCGTAGACCTCCGCCACCAGCTGCCAGGAGGGGCTCGGCAGCAGCGGACCGTCGAGCCCGAGGGCGATCTCGCCCCCCAGCGGCGCCGCGAAA
>DATNKH010000581.1:0-8850 GCA_035603475.1 Thermoanaerobaculia bacterium | reverse complement strand
CCCCCGACCACCCGGGCCCGGTGCGCCCCGGCGAGGAGCTGCCGCTGGCGCCGCTGGCGGCCTGGCTGCGCGACCACCTCCCGGGCCCGGCGCCCACGGCGGCGCCCGCGGCGGAGGCGGAGGCGCCCGCGGCGGAGGCGGAGGTGGCGGCGCCCGCGGCGGCCATGGCATCGCCGCTCCTCGTCGTCGAGCAGTTCCCCGGCGGGCATTCGAACCTCACCTACCTGCTGCGCTTCGGCGGCCGCGAGCTGGTGCTGCGCCGGCCGCCCCGCGGGGCCAGCGTCAAGACCGCGCACGACATGGGCCGCGAGCACCGGGTGCTCTCGCGCCTGCATCGCTGCTACCCGAAGGCGCCCCGCGCGCTCGCCGCCTGCGACGACCCGGCGGTGATCGGCGCGCCCTTCTTCCTCATGGAGCGGGTCGAGGGGATCATCCTGCGCCGGCTCCTCCCGGCGGGCGCGGGCTCCGTCCCGGCTCCATCGCGCTTGCGAGCCTTGAGCGAGGCGACCGTCGACGCTCTCGCCGAGCTGCACGCGGTCGACCCCGCCGCCGCCGGCCTCGCCGACCTGGGCAGGCCCGCCGGCTACACGGCGCGACAGGTGAGCGGCTGGACCGAGCGCTGGCAGCGCGCGGCGACCGACCCGGTGCCGGACGTCGATCGCGCTGCGGCCTGGCTCGCCGAGCACCTGCCGCAGCGCTCGGCCGCGGAGGAAGAGAACGCGGCAGCGCTGCTCCACAACGACTTCAAGCTCGACAACCTGGTGCTCGCCGCCGATCTCGGCGCCGTCGCCGCCGTCCTCGACTGGGAGATGGCGACGGTCGGCGATCCGCTGATGGACCTCGGCACCAGCCTCGGCTACTGGCTCGACCCCGACGACGACGAGGCGCTGCGGATCCTCCCCGTCGGCCTCACCGCCCTGCCCGGCAACCTGTCGCGGGCCGAGGTCGTCGAGCGCTACGCCCGCGCCACCGGCCGCGACGCCTCCGGGATCCTGTTCTACTACGTCTTCGGCCTGCTCAAGATCGCCGTCATCGCCCAGCAGATCTATTTCCGCTACCGCAGCGGGCTGACCCGCGACGAGCGCTTCGCGCCGCTGCACGACAGCGTCCGGCTGCTCGGCCGCACCACCACCCAGGCCATCGCCCGCCAGCGTATCGACCGTCTCTGGGACTGAGATGCAGATACGGCGGGGCGCCGGAGCACGGGGGCCTGGCCGCGTCAGGCGGCAACCGCGCCGGCGCCGGCTCCTGCGCTACCTCCGGCCGATCCTGCGCCCGGGCGTCGGTCACCTGCTGCCGCCCGAGCTCGCCCCCCGCCGCATCGGCGTGCTGGCCGCGGCCCTGCCCACCGGCGTGCGCGGCCCCGAGCTCGAGGCGCTGCTGCGCCGCGTCGAGGCCAAGCCCGTCCATCCCGGCAATCGGATCGAGATCTACCACGGCGGCGAGGCCGCCTTCGCCGCCATGTACGAGGCGGTGGCCGGAGCCCGCCACGAGGTGCTGCTCGAGTCCTACATCTTCAAGGACGACGCGGTCGGCCGCAGCATGCTCGACCAGCTCTCCGCGGCGGCGGCCCGGGGCGTCGCCGTGCGGGTCCTGGCCGACGCCCTCGGCTCGCTCGCCACGCATGCCGCCTTCTGGCGCGACATGGAGCGGCGCGGCATCGCCGCCCACCTCTTCAACCCCCTGTTCAAGGGCCTCTGGTACCAGCCGTTCCGCGATCACCGCAAGCTGCTGGTGGTGGACCGCAGCATCGGCTTCACCGGCGGCATGAACATCGGCGTCGAGTACGGCTCGCCGAGCGCCCCGGGCGGCCCCTGGCGCGACAGTCACGTGCGGGTCACCGGCCCCGCCGCCTGGGGCATGGCGATCGTCTTCAACGAGGGCTGGACCTACGCCGGCGGTCCGCCGATCGACCTGCCGCCGCTCGCGGTCGTCGCGCCCGACCTCCCCGGCGCGCGTGTCCTGGTGCTCGACGCCCGGCCGCTGCGCGGCAACCGCGAGGCCGCGGCTTCCCTGGTGGCCATCGCCGCCGCCGCCCGCCACCGCCTCTGGATCACCAACGCCTACTTCGCCCCCGGCCACAGCGCGATCCGCGTCCTCGCCGCCGCCGCCCGCCGCGGCGTGGACGTCCGCCTCCTCCTCCCCGGCCGCACCGACGTGCCGATCGTCCGCCACGCCGGCCACGGCTACTTCGCCGGCCTCCTCCATCGCGGCGTCCGCATCTTCGAGTACCAGGCCGCCGTCCTGCACGCCAAGTCGCTGGTCGCCGACAGCTACCTCGGGGTGGTCGGCTCCACCAATCTCGACTTCCGCTCCTTCCTCTTCAACGCCGAGTGCAACCTGGTGGTCTTCGACCTCGCCTTCGCCGCCCACCTCGAGCACACCTTCGAGGACGACCTCGCCCACGCCACCGAGATCACCCTCCCCGCCTGGCGCCGCCGCACCTACCTCCACAGCACCGGCGACCGGCTGGCCAGGCTGCTGTCGCCGGTGCTGTAGGGCCCGAGAGCTTCCGGGCCTACCTGAGCCGCCACACGGCGAGGCCGGCCAGCAGGAGCGCGAGCGCGGCGAGGCCGGCCAGCGAGAGGGCGGGGATTCCGGGTGGCTGCACCTGGAAGCAGCAGGGATCTGCCGGGCCCGGCTCGTCGGGATCGTCGGAGAGCCTCATCGAATCGTTGATCCCGTCGCCGTCGGCGTCGTAGAAGACCGTCGCCTGGTTGCATAGAACCATGCCGGTGGTGCCGGCGCCGATGTTCGCGGTCATCGTGATCGTCACCGTTCCCCCGGCTGGAATCGCGCCGTTCCAGGTGACCGTATTGCCCGAGGTGGAGGCGGTCCCGCTCGTCGCGCTGGCGCCGGTCAAGGTCAGGCCGGCAGGCAGGGTGTCGGTGAATTCGTCTCCCGGATTATCGGCCTGGTTGGCCGGTCCGCAATTGATCAGCAGCATGGTCTTGGTGATCAGGGTGGACGGTGACAGCTGGCCGCTGAACCCTTCGCAGAAGGCATAGACGCCGGTCGCGACCACCTGGGTGTCCAGGTTGAACTGGGTTTTCGCCGGGTCGTTGCAGACACCGCTGGGCGGTGTGACCGTGGCCAGGTTGTGGAGCACACCGGAGCACATGGGATGGACGATCCCGCTCAGGCGGTAGGTGCGCGTCTCTCCCGCCGCCAGATCGATGGTGTCCGCGAGAGGTGGAGACAGGATGGGAGTACAAGCCGCGCCGCGGCACCAGAGCACATCGTGCAACTCGGGCGGATAGTGGTCTTCCACCACGGCACCCGAGGCCGCGCCGGGGCCGGCATTGCTGACCGTGATGTCGTACACGACCCCCTGTCCGGGCGCGGCAGGGTCCGGGGTCTCGGTCTTGGTGATGCTGAGGCAGGGGCTCTTGGGACAGGTCACCTGGACCGTCGTCGAGGCCTGGGTCGGAAGGGTCGGGGTCGGATCGGGAGTCCGGGAGTGCACGTCGACGGCCAGATCGATCGAGGTCCCGGCGGCGGCGCAACACGCGCACGACGGAGCCTGAAGTATGAAGTCGAGCGGTACCGGGCCGTCGCAAGGGAGATCGCCCAGCAGGCAGGTGAACTGATTGGGCTGGCCGGCGACCGGGCTGCAGCCGGCTGGCTTGCTGACGACGATGGCGGAGGCCCCGATGGAGACGGTCACCGTCACGTCTCGTGCCGTGTGCGGGCCGGCATTGGACACCACGCTGGAGAACTTGAAGCTCTCGCCTCCCATCACCTGGAAGGGCTGCGGGGGAGCGCTCAGGACGATCCCGAGGTCAGCCCCGCCAGCCACGGAGGTCACCACCTGCGGGCATGCTGGCCGTGCCGCGTTGCTCGCGTTCACGGCGGCGGTATTGGTGATCGAGGTCGGTGCGCAGCCGTCGGGTAGCTCGAAGCGGATCTCGACGGAGGGCAGACACTGGCCGGGCTCGATCGTTCCCAGGTTGCAAGGCAGTTGAGTGCAGCGCCCCCCACCGACACCGAGCAGGACAAGACCCGGCGGGGTCGGATCGGAGAGGATCACGTCCTTCGCGGCTTCACAGCCGGAATTGCAGACCGTGACCTCGTAAGTGACCGGGGCACCCGGCGTCGCCGTGTCCGGCGCCAGTTCGGCGCACGACAGCACAGGCGGGCGCACGATGGCCGTGGGCAGGGCCATGCACGTGAAAAGGTTCGCTCCATCGCCCGTCACCTTCGCGACGTTCGTGAACGAGCCCTGAGTCGGGCATCCTGCCGGCGCCCGGAAGGTCACCTCCAAGGGAGCGCGGGTGGCATGGGCGGGGAGCGAGCTCAGGGAGCATGGGAAGCCCTTGCTGCAAGGTTGCCCGGCCGACACGAACGCCAGGCCCGCGGGAGGATCGTCGAGCATGACGTTGGCCGCCCCTGCATCCCCGGTGTTGGCGACGGTGATCTTGTACGTCGCCAGGCCACCGGCATCCACGGACTTCGGACCCATCTTGGTGCAGGTCAAGAATGGGTGCGGCATCGGCATCGGTATCGGGAGAGGACACGTCGCGACCGCTCCGGCCTGGGTCACGCCGCCCGAGTTGTACTTGAAGCCGCCGAGAAAAACCTCCTTGCCGAGGATCGCCACCGACTGGCCAAAGGCTCCGACGCCTGGTGTGTGCAGGAACTCGAGCTGCTGCTGCCAAATCCCTTCGGGCCGCGCGAAGAGATAGGCTGCACCGCCGGCGTTGCTCCCGCCGAAAGGGGCCCCGATCAAGACGCGGTCGCTATCGCCGTCGAGCCACACGGCGTGGCCGAATTGTGCGCCTTGGCTGGGATCGTCCGCGGTGAGCGACGGGTGAGGCGTCCAGCCGGCCCCGTTGCGGTCGAAGACGTACGCGGACCCGGAGTCGGTGAAGTTGTTCATATCGTCCCCGGGAGCTCCGACCGCGATCAGGTCGCCGCCGATCGCGACGGCTGAACCGAATTGAATGTTGCCCGGCCGGAACGCGCCGGCCGTCAGCTTGCCGCCCGTCTCGAGAGCCCAGCCGCTATTCATGGTCCAGTGGAACACGTAGGCGGCTCCGAAGTTCTGGAATCTTTGCAGGTCGTCGGCAAAGGGAGCGCCAACGACGATCTCGTTGCCCGGCACCGCCACCGCCACGGCAGAGCCAAACTCGTCGAAGGGCCGGCCATCGTCGGCATGGAACTTCGCCGTTTGCTGCCATGTCCCTTGCAGGGCAAAGACGTAGACCGATCCCGACAAGCTGCCGCGGTCCGAGTCGCCAGGCGCGCCGACCACCAACGTGTTGCCTTTGAGAGACACGGAGAAGCCGAAATGGGCGCCTACCACGCCGTCCGCGGCTACCAGCTTCGCATTTGGCACCCAGCTCGATTGAAATCGCAGGAACAGGTAGACGGCTCCGGAGCCTGGGACCCCGTTCGCATCGGCCAGGGGAGCGCCAACCGCCAGCCAGTCGCCGTCGATCGAGACCGAGGTTCCGAACCCGCCCCCCTGAAGGTCGGAAGAAACGAGCTTGGATCCCCACTGCGGCGTGCCCGGCCCCGGATTCATGAACATGGAGACGGAACCGGCACCCCCGTTGTCCTGGTTGGCGCCGGCCGCCAGCCAGATCTGATTCGCGACTTTGCCGACGGTGATCGCCCACCCGAGCTGGGCAAAGGATTCTTGAGGCGTCACCAGAGGCGTCGCCACGAGCACCGGCGCGTCGCAGGAGATCGTCGTAGACGCGAGGAGCTGCCCGGGCGTCCCGAGCCCGGCAAGCGCGACTGCGAGTCCGACCAGAGTCGCGACCGCGCGACGGGGGAGCAGCCGCTCGGGTGCATCGCCGCTCATCGGTGAGGTCTCGCCGCTGGTTGGGTCGTGAAATCGCTCAGCCGGATCGGCGAGTCGTCCGGCTCGTCCAGGTGCTGCAGTGGCGCCGGGCGGGTGGCCAGGCCGCCGGGCGGCACCAGCACCCATTGACCTGCCTCGACCTCTACGGGGTCGCCGCCTGCCTTCGCCTGCACCGTGACGACTCCTTCGTACACGCGCACGAAGGTCCCGACTTTGGGATCGACGAAGAACCCGGCGTCGGTCCCATGGACGCCCGATACGGCTTCCGGGGTGTCGACGTCGATGGGCGGCTCGCCGGGCAGCAGGGAGAGCTTGAACTTGCCGCGATTGAAGCGGAGCTTGGGCGCGTGGGAGCGCTCGCTATCGCCGAGCCCCGCGTCGCCCGCCCCCACGAGCGTCAGCACGCCGCTGATCTTCCGGCCGTCGAAGTTGCGGGCGCCCTGGTTGCCGCCGAACGCCCGGGTTAAATAGACCTGGAGGAACGCTTCCTTGCTGGTGAGCAGCACCCTCAGGCCGCGCTCGATGGGGTCCCTGGCGACGAGGTCGCGGGAAGGCTGCCCCGGAGGGAAGCCCCGGACCTCCGGCCTGACCAGCATGGCGATGCCGATGTCTTCCGCGGCGGCCGCCGTGCCGAGCAACCCGAGCGCGAGCAGGACGACGGTGACGCGCCGCATCAAAGCTCCCAGCTCAGACCGGCGGTGGCGACCAGCCGCCGGTAGCCGAGGTCCGGAAGCCCGTCGCCCAGCTCGACGTTCGAGCGCCGCCGGGTGTAGGAAGTCCGTGCCGTCCAGCGCAGCCGGGGCGTAGCCGCCCAGACGACCGTCGCCGCCGCCTGCAAGGACGTGTCGCGCCGTCTCGGCCCGGTCGGGTTGAAGAGGTTGGACTCCGGCCGGTCGTAGCGATCCTGGCGCGCTCGCCCGTCCAGGACCGCGGACCAGCGCAGCGCCAGGGGCCAGGCCAGCTCGCCGTTGCCCTCCAGGAGAGTCCCGGTGAACTCCGGCCCGGCCCGGCGGTCCACGCCCCGGGCGCCCAGGCGCAGCGAGCGGTTCCAGCCGCCGAACTCGAAGCACTGGCTCAACCCCAGCGACCGGTCGTAGCCGCTGCGCAGGGGGTCCGAGAGGGGCCCGCTCGAGAAGCGGCGGTCCGCGTAGGCGAGGTCGATGCGGGTGGCGATGGCAGGCGTTTCGCGGAGGCCGAACGTGGCTGCCGCCTCCAGGGTCTGGTAGTACGGTTCGCTGCCGAAACGGTAGGCGGCACCGCCGGCCTGGAGCAGGGCGGTGAACCGGCCGCCGCCGCCGATGGCTGTCCGGGCGAAGCCCAAGGGTCCTTCGAGAATGCCCTGGGGATCGCTGCCGAAGGCGAGATGGACGGTGCCGCGCGCCTCCCCGAGGTCGAGGTAGCGGAAGTCGAGATGGAAGGCGCGGCCGGTCTCGAGGGTCACGCCGAGGCTGGGCCCCTCCCGGGCGTGGAAGGGATAGAGCGCGAGCCGCAGGTCGACGCCGCCGAGCCCGTCCGCGTCCCCTCCCCGGACCACCTTGTCCCCGGGGCCGGGCACCGGCACGCTCAGATTGTTCGACAGGAGGTTGGGATTGCTGTCCGCCGCGGCCGAGAGACCCACCGTCCCCTCCCACGGCCCGCGGTCGTCCACCGCCTTGGAAGAGTGGCGCGCCACCAGGCTCGCCTCGATCTCCGCCGCAGCCTCCCGCGTCCGGCCCTGCCGCAGCAGCGCCAGCCCCCGCCGCGTGCCCTCGTCCGGGCGGAGCTCCGTGGCCTTGCTCAGCCAGGTGATGGCTGCCTCCACGTCCCCCGACTCCAATTCGTACAGCCCCTCGGCGAGGTCCACCTCGGCTTCGGCCCGCCGCGGCAGCGGTGCGGCAAGGCTTGCGATGCAGCAGGCCATGAAGCCCAGGGTTGCGAACAGCAAGCGCGGCGAGATCCGGCGCAAACGCATAACCAATCACCTGCGAAAGGATGAATGACTAGTATATAATGGAAAGCGTCCATTCGCTACCTCGATCGTCGTCCGAGCAGGGGACCTTGTGGCAGAGCCCGAGTACGACGTCTTCGTCTCCCATGCGTCCGCGGACCTGGCCGCGGCCGAGAAGCTCGCCCGGCTGCTCCAAGCCCAAGGGCTCAAGCCCTGGCTGGACGAGTGGGACCTGGTGGCCGGCGAGCCCTGGCAGGAGGCGATCGAGGCCGCCCTGGCGCGCTGCGCAGCGTGCGCCGTCCTCTTCGGCCCGGGCGCCACCGGTTACTGGCAGAACGAGGAGATGCGCGCGTCCATCGAGAATCAGGTCGAGGGAAAAGCTCTTCGGGTGATCGCGGTGCTGCTCCCCGACACCGAACGGCCGGACCGGAGCCGGTTGCCCGCCCTTCTCCGCCGGCGGACCTGGATCGAGTTCCACGGCACCATCGAGGAGCCTCGGGCTCTGCGCAGGCTGATCGCCGGCATCCGCGGCATGGCGCCAGGCCCGGACCCCGAGGCCGGGGAAGTCGTGCCGACCAAAGCTCTGGACGCGGGCACCTGCCCCTATCGCGGCCTGCAACGCTTCGACGTCGAAGACGCCGCCTTCTTCCGCGGCCGGGAGGTGCTGACCGGGTGGCTGCTCGCCAAGCTCCATCCCACCCGTTCCGATCAGCGCTTCCTCGCCATCTCCGGTCCATCCGGGAGTGGCAAGTCGTCGCTCGCCCGTGCCGGTCTCCTGGCCTCCTTGAAGAGCGGCGCTCTCCCGGGGAGCGGGGACTGGCCGCTTGCCGTCTGCATGCCCGGTCCGAATCCGCTGGAAAGCCTGGCCCTCGCGCTCGTGGACGTACTGCAGCTCGGCTCGCGCGTCTCCGCCGGTCTCGGCCTGATGCGGGATCTCGGCAACGACCATCGGACGCTGCACCTCAACAGCCGTTTCGCGCTCCACGGCACCGCGGACCGGCGCCTGGTGGTGCTGATCGATCAGTTCGAGGAGGTCTTCACTCTCTGCACGGACGAAGCCCAGCGCCAGGCCCTGATCCGCAACCTGCTGTATGCCGCGCTGGCGGCGGACGGC
>DATNKH010000580.1:0-3577 GCA_035603475.1 Thermoanaerobaculia bacterium | reverse complement strand
ACGGACGACCCCATCATCCCGACGCGCGGCACCGATCTCGAGGCGAGCGCCTCGGGCACCCATGGCTCCCTAGCCTTCGGCCCGGGAGTAGTGGCCTTCGAGAACCAGCTCGGGCTGGCCTGGAGCGCCACCCATTACTGGCCGATCACCCGGGGCCAGTCGCTGGGGCTGAGCGTCGGCGGAGCCGCATTCCGCGGCACCCTGTTGTCGTCGTTCCAGGGTCCCTCCGTGCTTTTCGCTGAGCCCGGCTTCGACGCGGATCTCCTCCTGCTGTACTCGGCCAGCCTCTGGGGAGGCGCCGCGACCCGGCGTTTCGGCGATCTGCGCTTCGAGGTCAGCGCCGGCGATACGTTCGCTCACTACACCCAGCCGTTCTACTACCAGGGGGTGATCTTCGGCGGCAGCGGCGATGCCAGCCAGCTCACCGCCAGCGCCGGGTTGGTCTTCCGCAACGAGTGGGGGATCCTGCGCTTCAACTTCAACTACTATGGCAAGGTGTATCAGTGACCGCGCGCGCGCTGCTCGCTCTCGCACCGGCGCTGGCCGCGGCCGCCGCCCTGGCGCGGGGGGCTCCGTTGCTGGCCGAGCGGCCCGTCTTCGAGGTCGGGGCGGACGGCGTGCTGGTCATGGCGTCCGTGCCGGACGTGCTCTCGAACGCGGAGGTGAAGCCGCGCCTGACCAGCGGTCTGACCACCAGCTTCGTGTTCGAGCTCGCCGCGACCGACGCCGGCGGCCGCAAGCTCCAAGGGGGCGGGTTGGTCGAGATCCGCTACGAGCTATGGGACGAGGTGTTCCTGGTCACCGCCACCGGCGCCGACGGCCGGCAGCGCCGGGACAGCCTGCCGTCGCTCGACCGGCTCGTCGCCTGGTGGCGAGGGCTCAAGCTGCCCGTGCTGGCCCCCGGCGCCCGTCTCGCCGCGGGCTCCTGGCGCCTGGTGCTGGCGTTGAGCGTCCTGCCGTTCTCGCGCGCCGAGCAGAGCGAGACCCAGAGCTGGCTGTCGCGGTCGGTCGCCGACGAGCGCGCTGCCGCCGCCCGGGCGGGCGAGACGCCTTCGCCGGCTGCCGCCGCGACGGCGCCGCTGAGCGGTGTCCTCGACCTGCTGGTCTCCACCTCCATCAAGCGCCGCAGCGTGGTCGACTTCGAATGGCGCAGCGTGCTGCGGGTCCGCCCCGCCGGCGCCGGCGCCGACGCGGAGCGCCGCCCGTGAGCCCGCCGCGAACGGCCGCGGCGCTGGTGACGTTGGCGGCGCTGCTGGCCGCCGCCCTGCTGCTGTTCGAGGTCGGCGCTCGCCAGCTCACCGGGGCGTGGTTCACCTTCGGCGTTCATCCCGAGGTGCTGCGCCAGCTCGAGCTGTCGCTCGCCGACCAGAAGCGGCTCGCCGGGCTCGATCCCGCCGGCGCGGCGCGCTACCACCGGCGCTTCGCGGCCATCGAGTCGTTGCTCGGCCGGCTGCGCATCCTCGAGTACAACCGCGACGAGGTCGTCGGCCGCTACCAGGCGGCGCTGCTCATCGTCTTCGGCGCCCTGGCGGCGGCCGCCGCCGGCGTCTATCTCGCCGGCAAGGTGCGCCAGCAGGCGCGGCTGGATCGGCTGCGCGGCGCCCTTGCCCGGCTCTCGGCAGGCGAGGTGGACGTCGAGGTCGGCGAGCGCCGGCGCGACCTCATCGGCCGCGTCGGCGCCATGGTCGAAGAGACCTCGCGCGCCATGGCACGCGACCGGCGCCGGCTGGCGTCGCTCGAGAACCTCGCCGCCTGGCAGGAGGCCGCCCGCCGCCAGGCGCACGAGATGCGGACGCCGCTCACCGCGGCGCGGCTCGATCTCGGCCGCCTGCACGGCCTGCTGGGGGAGGACGGCGGCGGCGATGGCGGCGATGGCGGCCGCCGCCGCGAGAGCCTGCAGCTGGCCGACAGCGTGCTCGAGGAGCTCGACCGGCTGGGCCGCTTCACCCAGGCGTTCACCTCCTTCGCCCGCCTCCCCAGGCCGCGCCTCTGCCGCGACGACCTCGGGGCTTTCGTGGCGGAGTTCGCCGCCACCTTCGGCAGCGCGTGGCCGAACCTCGTCCTGGTGGCCGCCGCGGCGCCCGCCGCCGCCCCGGGGCGCGCCCCCGGCCCTCCCCTGCCCGCCGCCCCGGGGCCCGGCCCTCCACGACCGGCCGCGGCTCCGCTTGCCGCCCACCGCGGCCCTCCCCGCTTGTCTTTCGACCGCGATCTGCTGCGCCAGGTGCTGGTGAATCTCTGCGACAACAGCTCCCAGGCGCTGGCGGCCGCGTCCGGCGGCGAGGCGGCCGCGAACGGCGGTGCAGCGGCCGCGAACGGTGGTGCGGCGGTGCGGGGCACGGTGACTTTCACCCTCATCCCGGACGGGCGGCCCGGCCGCGGCGGCGCCGCCGGTCGCCAGGACCGGACCTCCTCGTCGGTCGTGGCGCTTGAGGTCGCCGACGACGGGCCGGGAATCCCGGCGGCCGTGCTGCCGCGGCTGTTCGAGCCCTACGCCACGACGCGCCGCGTCGGGGAAGGCATGGGCCTCGGCCTGGCGATCTCGCGCAAGATCCTGCTGGACCACGGCGGCGATCTCGAGCTGGCGCGCACCTCGGCGGCGGGCAGCGTCTTCCGGCTGCTGCTGCCGTGCGACCGGGAGGCATGGTAGTGGGTCAGTCACCCTCTGCCTCCCTTTGGGCGAGGCCGTGGAGGCCCGGGGGGGAGGACTTTGAGGCCTCGCCCAAAGGGAGGCAGAGGGTGACTGACCCGCTACCGGAGGCTTCGCCTTGAGCACCGTCCTGCTGGTCGAGGACGACGAGAAGATCCGCGCCAGCCTGCTGCTGCAGCTGCGGGAGGAGGGCTTCGCCCCGCGCGCCATGGCCAGCGCCGAGGAGGCGCACGCCTGCCTGGGAGACACGTCCCAGCCCCTGCCGGACCTGCTGCTGCTCGACGTCCGGCTGCGACGGATGAGCGGCGTCGACCTGGTCCGCGAGCTGGCGCCGCGCGGCCGGCTGCCGCCGACGGTGATCATCTCCGGCGAGGCGTCGATCAGCGAGACGGTGGAAGCGCTGCGGCTCGGCGTCAGCGACTTCATCGAGAAGCCCTTCAGCCGCGAGCGGCTGCTGCGCTCGATTGCCAACACCCTCGAGAACGCGGCGCTGCGGCGGCAGGTCCAGGCGCTCGAGTCGCGGCTGCTCGACGAGCCGGCGATCCTCGGCACGTCGCCGGCGGCCCGCAGGCTGCGGCAGGTGATCGCCAGGGTCGCACCCACCAACGGCCGGGTGCTCATCACCGGCGCCAGCGGCACCGGCAAGGAGCTGGTGGCAGAGGCCCTGTACCGCCAGAGCGGGCGCCGCGACGGCGCTTTCGTGAAGATCAACTGTGCGGCGATCCCCACCCACCTGGTGGAGGCCGAGCTGTTCGGGCACGCTCGCGGCGCCTTCACCGACGCCCGCTCGGCCAAGCCGGGACTCTTCGAGGAGGCCCACGGCGGCACGCTCTTCCTCGACGAGATCGGCGACATGGATCTCGGCCTGCAGTCGCGGCTGCTGCGGGTGCTCGAGGACGGCCGGGTGCGGCGGGTGGGCGAGAACCGCGA
>DATNKH010000579.1:0-3347 GCA_035603475.1 Thermoanaerobaculia bacterium | reverse complement strand
GAGTACGAGCGGCAGATCGCGCAGCCCGACCCCTACGCCCACCCGGTCAGCGCGCTGCGGCGCATCCTTGCCGAGACGCGCGCCTACCACGCCCTGGCCCGCGCCTGGATCGAGCGGGCGCGGCCGGACCTGGCGGTGGTCTACTTCCAGGGCACCGATACCCTGGGGCACCTCTTCGCGCCGTACGCGCCGCCTCGCCAGCCCGGCGTCACGGCGGCGGACTTCGCGCGCTACAGCGAGGTGCCGCGCCGCTATTTCGCCGAGATCGATCGCCTGCTGGGCGACTTCCGCGACCTCGCGTCGCGCCAGGGAGCGGTGCTGTTCCTGGCGTCCGATCACGGCTTCCGCTGGCGCGAGGGCCGCCCCGCCGCCGCCGGCAGCGCCGCCGCCGCCACCGCCGCCCGCTGGCACCGCGAGGAGGGCATGTACCTCCTCTGGTCGCCGGCGACGGCACCGGGATCGGCCGGGCTGCTGCCGGGAGCCGCGACGCCCAGGCCGCCAGGCTCCATGACGCCTGCGCCGCCGGGCGCGCGCGGCCGGGGCGGCGTTGCCCAGGTCTGCGCGACGCTGCTTGCGCTCCTCGGCCTGCCGCCGGGAGCCGGTCTCGCCGAGCAGCTGGCTGCGGCGAGGGGCTTCATCGGCAAGGAGGGTGCCGGTGCCGCGGGCGGGGACAGAGCGCTGCCGGGGCCGGCGGCGGTGGCGCCGGTGGACTATCGCCGCTTCTTTCGCGTGACAAGCTCGCCGGCGGCGACGGCACGAGCGCCGGGGGCCGGCGCATCGACGCCGAGCCAGCCGGAGGACGAGCAGTTGGCGGCGCTGCGCGCCCTCGGCTACATCGGCGCGCACGAGCCTGGACGGCGCCTCGCCCCCTCGCGAACCCATGCGGCCGTCGCGGCAGACGGCACCCGCACCGCCGCGTCCTTCGACAATGAAGGCCTGCTGCTGCGCCAGGCGGGCCAGCTCCCCGCCGCGCGAGCCGCGTTCGAGCAGGCGCTCGCCCGCCAACCCGAGCTGCCCGCGGCGCTCTGGAACTTGAGCGACCTGCTCTTCGCCGAGGCGGAGGCGGGAGCGAGAATCGATAGCGGCTCAGGGAACGGCTCCGGCGCCGAGCTACCCGCCGCCGGCCGCGGCGCCCTGCTCGACCGCAGCGACGGCCTGCTTCTCCGTGCCCTGGCCGGCGGCCTGCCGGACGGCGTCGAGCACGCGCTGGAGCGGGCCTCCCGCTACGGCCACGCCGGCGCCCGCGACCGCGCCCTGAGCCTGCTCGAACGGGCCGCAGCTCTCCGGCCCCGCGACCCACGCCTCTGGCTGCAGCATGGCCGCTACCGGCTCGAGCAGCAGCGCTGCGATGCGGCGCTCGCGGATTTCACCCGCGCCCTGGAGCTCGACCCGGCCTCCGCGGTGGCACACGCCTCGGTAGGCCTGGCGCTGCTCTGCCGCGGCGACGAGCCGGCCGCACTCGCCGCGTTCCGCCGCTCGCTGGCGCTCGATCCCAACCAGCCCGAGGTGCGCCGCTTCCTCGACCATCCCAGGTGATCCGCTCGTGCCCCGGCCGCAAGCACCTGCGAAGAGCCGGCCTAGCTAGGGCGGCGGGTGAGGGCACTCCTCAGCGGCTGGGGCAGGCTTCGGCGCGCCGAGAGGGGCCATGTGGAAGTCGTAAGCCTTCCTTCGCTTGTCGTACAGCAGCTCCCAGGTCCAGCGTCCGGCGGCCACCGCGCCGTCGAGCAGCTCTCGGGCGCTCTCTGGGCGGCCGCCCAACTCGACGCTCGTTTGCTCCACCCAGTTGATCGCCGCGTTTCCCCACTCGATCTTTTGGCCTGTCGCTTGCTCGAGCTTGCCGAGGATCATCGAAACGGTGTCGAAGACGGTCCGCGACTTGCGAGCCAGCTCGACGGGCGTGTCGAGCAGCGCCGACACCTTGATCCAGCCTCCGCCAGCGCTGCGCACCGCCCTCGGCACCAGGTGATAGGCCGCTCCGTTCTCGATCAGCTCGAACCTCACCGTCCCGCCGGCGGCCTCCCACGCCGCCAGCGCCGCCCGGATCGCGCTGGCCGGGTCCTGCGGCTGGCCGGTCGCCCCGGCGACCCGGTAGCGGACGCCGAGAAGGATGCTAAGTGCGGGCTCGGCCGCCGGCTTGCTTCCGCCTGCCTCGACGACCACGCAGCCGCTGATCTCGTAGCAGCCGGCGCGCTGCAGCGGCAAACCTTCCTTGTCCGCGCCGTCCTCGGCGACGGCCGCCGGCTCCTCGTAGACGACGTCGATGCCATGGCGCGCGCGGAACAGGAGGACGAACGAGTAAACAGGGCAGTCCGCCTCCATCAAGAGGACCGCCTCTCGATCCTCCCCCGGCGCGGGGGCGGCCCAGCACCTTCCGGCCGTCGGCGCGCCGGCTGCGAGCAGGCATGCCAAGATCCAGACCGGTCGGAAGTCCAGGTCGCGGGATCTCATGTGCAGGTGCCTTTCTCCGCTGCCAGCGCCACGAATTGGCGAACCTTCCTATCAGGAGTTTAGCATGAAGGTGCTACCCTTCCCGGCGCCGGCAACACGCTGATAGAGCACGACCAGCCGCTCGGGCGGCTCCGAGCCGGGCGCCGCCGGCGCCGCCGTCCTGTGCTAGGATTCGGCGCCACAAGGCTGTAACACAGGCGAATCGGAATCGGCGCGCGCGGCCCCTGGCCGCGGCCCGGGAGGAGATCCATGCGGCAACTTCGAGTGTTGCGCGGCGGCGGCCGTTTTCTTGCCCTGCCAGCGCGGCGGACGGCGCCGGCGGCACTGGCGACGCTGGCGACGCTGGCGGCGGCCTGCGCCTGGCTGGCGTTGGCGATCATCGGCGCGGCCCCGGCGGCGGCGCAGACGACGGGTGGCATCGTCGGGCGGGTCACCGACGAGCAGGGGGGCGCGCTGCCGGGAGTGACCATCGAGGCGCGCAGCCCGGCCCTGCAAGGGACGCGGACCGCGACCAGCGACGGCGCCGGGCGCTACCGGCTGACCCTGCTGCCGCCCGGCGCCTACAGCGTCGCGATCACCCTCGAAGGGTTCGCGCCGGAGAACCGCACGACGGTGACGGTGGACCTCGACAAGGAGACCACGATCAACGCCGCGCTGCATCCGGCGGTCTCCGAATCGATCACGGTCACCAGCGAGGTGCCGGTGATCGACGTCACCTCGCCGGCGATCGGCACCAACCTCGACACCCGCGCCGTCGAGACCCTGCCGACCGGGCGCAACTACTCGTCGGTGGTGCAGATCACTCCCGGCGTCAGCTCCGACGCCAATCCCGAGAACACCGACCAGTCGACGATCACCGTCTACGGCTCGAGCGGCAACGAGAACGTCTTCTTCATCGA
>DATNKH010000578.1:0-16930 GCA_035603475.1 Thermoanaerobaculia bacterium | reverse complement strand
ATCGAGGGGATGCGGGGGGCGATCCGATAGATCGCTTTTGAACGTGAACGGATCGCTGCTGCATGCCTCGGGGTCGCAAGCAGGCAATACCATCTTCTAATGAAAAGTTCAGAGATCCGCAGGACCTTCACCGAGTTCTGGAGCGCTCGCGGCCACCGCGTCGTTCCCAGCGCGCCGCTGGTGCCGCACGGCGATCCCAGCCTGCTGTTCGTCAATGCCGGGATGGTGCCGTTCAAGAACTACTTCCTGGGGCTGGAGCCGCCGCCGTCGCCGCGTGCCGTCTCGGTCCAGAAGTGCGTGCGGGTCTCGGGCAAGCACAACGACCTCGAGAACGTCGGCCCGAGCGTGCGCCACCACACGTTCTTCGAGATGCTCGGCAACTTCTCCTTCGGCGACTATTTCAAGGCGGAGGCCATCCGCGGCGCCTGGGAGCTGGTGACCCTGGTCTGGGGCATCCCGGTCGAGCGGCTGACGGCCACCGTCTTCGAGGAAGACGACGAGGCGCACGCGCTCTGGCTCGAGCTCTCGAGCCTGCCGCCGGAGCGGGTCCGCCGGTGCGGGCGCGAGGACAACTTCTGGTCCATGGGCGAGACCGGACCCTGCGGCCCGTGCAGCGAGATCTTCGTCGACCTCCATCCCGAGCTGCCGCCGGTCCCCTGGCAGGAGGGGACGGGCAGCAGGTACCTCGAGATCTGGAACCTGGTCTTCATGCAGTACGAGCGCGCGGCGCCCGCCGGAGGGGCTGCCGGCGAGCTGCTGCCGCTGCCGCGCCCCTCGATCGACACCGGCGCCGGCCTCGAGCGCGTGGCGTCGGTGCTGCAGGGCGTCGACTCCAATTACGACACCGATCTCTTCCGGCCGCTGCTCGCCGCGGCCTCCGAGCTGGCCGGCATCCGCTACGGCGGCGATCCCGAGAGCGACGTCTCGCTGCGGGTGATCGCCGACCACCTGCGCGCGGTGACCTTCCTGCTCGCCGACGGTGTCATCCCCGGCAACGAGGGGCGCGGCTACGTGCTCCGGCGGCTGCTGCGGCGCGCGGTTCGCCACGGCATGCGCATCGGCTTCGAGCAGCCCTTCCTCCATCGGCTGGTGCCGGTGCTCGGCGAGGTCATGGGGGCCGACTACATCGAGCTGGCGGCGACCCGCCAGGCGTCGATGGCCACCTTGCAGGCGGAAGAGGAGAAGTTCCGTTCGACGGTCGCCAACGGCGCCCGCCAGGTGCAGGATGAGATCGAACGGCTGCGCGCCGCGGGCCAGGCGACGCTGCCCGGACCGATGGTGTTCCGGCTCTACGACACCTACGGACTGCCGATCGACGTCATCCGCGAGATCGCCGAGGAGGAGCGCTTCCGCGTCGACGAGGCCGGCTTCAGCGCCGCCCTGGAGACGCAGCGCGAGCAGTCGCGGCGCGCCACCCAGGAGGTGCACAGCCGCCTCGCCGCGCTGCGCGAGGTGGTGCGCGGCCACGCCGATCTCGCCGAGACACGTTTCGAGGGCTACGACCGCACCGAGCTGCCGGGCGGCCAGGCGGAGGTGGTGCGCCTCGCCGCCTGGAAGGACGGCGCGCCGATGCGGGTGGCGACGCTCGCCGCCGGCCAGAGCGGTGTCGCGGTGCTCGATCAGACCATCTTCTATCCCGAGTCCGGCGGCCAGGTCGGCGACACCGGCCGGATGGCCTGGGAGGGCGGCAGCGCCCGGGTCGCCGACACCCAGAAGGACGGCGCCGGCGTCATCTACCACTTCGTCGAGGTGGAGGAGGGCGAGCTGGGCCGTCACGCGAGGGTCGAGCTGCGGGTCGATCACGAGCTGCGGCTCGCCACCCAGCGCAATCACACTGCCACGCACCTGCTTCACGCCGCCTTGCGGCAGGTGCTGGGCAAGAGCGTGCGCCAGGCCGGCTCGCTGGTGGCGCCTGACCGGCTGCGCTTCGACTTCACCTATCACCGCGGGCTGTTCCGCAAGGAGCAGGAGGAGGTCGAGGACCTGGTCAACGAGTGGATCCGCCGCGCGGTGACCACCGACGTCGTGACCCGGAGCTATCAGGAGGCGATCGCCGCGGGCGCCATGGCGCTGTTCGGCGAGAAGTACGGCGAGCGGGTGCGCACCGTCGCCGTCCCCGGCTTCAGCCTCGAGCTGTGCGGCGGCTGCCACGTCCACTCGACGGGCGAGATCGGCCTCTTCCTGATCGAGTCCGAGCGCGGCGTCGCCTCGGGCGTGCGGCGGATCGAGGCGGTGACCGGCGCCTACGCCCTCGCCGAGGTGCGGCGGCTGCGCACCGCCTATTCCGAGCTGGTGTCGCGGTTGGGGATCCGCTCCGGCGATTACGAGCAGCAGTTGCAGAAGGCCGAGCAGCTGCGCCAGCGCCAGGACCAGCTCGAGCACGAGATGCGCCGCCTGCGCATGCAGCTGGTCTCCGGCGGACCGGCCGCCGCCGCCGACGGCGAGCTGATGGTGGACGGGGTGCGGGTGCTGGCGCGCGAGGTGCCGCCGGCTCCCGCCGGCGAGCTGCGCGAGATGGCCGACGCCCTGCGCTCGAAGCTCGGCTCCGGGGTGGTGGTGATCGGCACGCGCGGCGAGGACACCGTGTCGCTGGTGGCCGCGGTGAGCAAGGACCTGACGGCGCGGATCAAGGCCGGCGAGCTGGTCAAGGCGCTGTCGGCGGTGGTCGGCGGCCGCGGCGGCGGCCGCGCCGACTTCGCGCAGGCCGGCGGCCGCGAGCCGGACAAGCTGCCGCAGGCCCTGGCCGCGGTCGAAGCCGCGGTGCGCGAGCAGTTGGCGCGGTGAATGCAAGCTCTCTCATCGGAGGTGGCAATGTCCGGATCGAGCGTGCTCTACCTGGTCGGTTTCCTGGTGGCGGTGGCCGGGCTCGCGTGGGTGGCAAACCTGTCGGGGATGCCGGGCCGGTGGATCGGCGCCAGCGTGGTGGTGCTCATCGGCCTGGGTATCGCGGGCACGGCGAAGCGCTTCGGCAGCCGCAAGGAAGGACCGCCGCCCCAGTGAAGTGATCTGAATCGTTTCGGGTTGAACCTCTCGGACCGGCGCCGCCGACCGGTCTGAGATCTGCTACAGCACCGTCTCGCGCAGCACCTCTTCCATGGTCGTCACGCCGTCGCGGATCTTCTGCAGGCCGCTGCCGCGCAGCGTGATCATGCCGTTCTGGATCGCCTTGACCCGCAGCTCGTAGGAGCTGGCGCCCGAGAGGATCATCTCGCGGATCTCGTCCTCCACCTCCATCACCTCGTAGAGCGCGATGCGTCCCTTGTAGCCGGTGTTGCTGCAGCGCTCGCAGCCGCGGCCGCGGAACAGCTTCAAGGTGCGCGACTCGGCGTCGGAGAACCCGGCCTCGACCAGGACGTTCGGCGGCACCTCCGCCGCCGGCTCGCGGCAGAAGGAGCAGATCCGCCGCACCAGCCGCTGTGCGGCGATCAGGTGCACCGAGGTGGCCACCAGGAACGGCTCGATGCCCATGTTCATCAGGCGGTTGATCGAGGAGGGGGCGTCGTTGGTGTGCAGCGTCGAGAGCACCAGGTGGCCGGTCATTGCGGCCTTGATCGCCACCTCGGCGGTCTCGAAGTCGCGGATCTCGCCGACCAGGATGATGTTCGGGTCCTGGCGCAGGAAGGAGCGCAGCGAGGCCGCGAAGTTGAGGCCGATCTGCTCGCGCATCTGCACCTGGTTGATGCCCATCAGGTTGAACTCGACCGGGTCCTCGGCGGTGATGACGTTGACCTCGGGAGTGTTGATGCGCTGCAGCGCCGAGTAGAGCGTGTTGGTCTTGCCGGAGCCGGTGGGGCCGGTGACCAGCACCATGCCGTAGGGCTTGAGGATGGCGTTCTCGAAGCGGCGCAGCGACTCGGCCTCGAAGCCGAGCTTCGCCATGTCGAGCATCAGCTTGTCTTTGTCGAGCAGCCGCATGACGATCTTCTCGCCGAACAGCGTCGGCAGGACCGAGACGCGGTAGTCGAGGTCCTTGGCCTTGCCGCCGATCTTGGTCTTGATCTTGATGCGGCCGTCCTGGGGCAGGCGCTTCTCGGCGATGTCCAGCCGGGCCATGATCTTGACGCGGCTGGTGATCGCCTCCTTGAGCTTGAGCGGCGGGTGCATCATCTCGTAGAGGATGCCGTCGATGCGGTAGCGGACCCGGTACTCCTTCTCGTAGGGCTCGATGTGGATGTCGGAGGCGCCGCGCTTGATGGCGTCGGTGAGCACGATGTTCACCAGCTTGACCACCGGCGCCTGCTCGGACTCCTCCTCGAGCGTCGCCAGGTCGAGGTCCTGCTCCTCCTCCAGCACCTCGAGATCGGTGCCGGTCCCGGCCTCCTCCGAGAGGTCCTCCATGACCTTCTTGAGCTCGATTGCGTGGGTCGAGCCGTAGTACTTGTCGATGGCGCCGCGGATGCCGGTCTCGGCCGCCACCACCGGCTCCACCTTGTAGCCGGTCATGAACTTGACGTCGTCCATGGCGAAGACGTTGGAAGGATCGAGCATCGCCACGGTGACCGTGGCGCCCGCCTTGCTGACCGGCACGATGGTGTACTTGCGGGCGATGTCGGCGGGAATGATCTTGACCACCACCTCGTCGATCTCGATCTCCGTCAGGTCGACCGAGGGGACGCCGAAGTGCTGGCTGAGCGCGTCGACGAGCTGGTTCTCGGTGATGTGGGTGAGCTTGACCAGCGCCGTCCCGAGGCGGCCGCCCTGTTCCTTCTGATAGGCCAGCGCCTCCTGCAGCTGCTGCTGATCGATCTTGCCGGTGCGCACCAGCAGCTCGCCGAACTTGCTGGTCTGCGCCGCCGGCCGGCGCGTCGCGAATTCCGGTGGTGCCATTCCGTGCCGTCTCCTGGGCGGCGGCCGCGATGGCCCGCCCCCGCGCCCGCCCTCGCGGCGGGCACTCTCGTGCGTTGCTGGTGCCCCTGGCGGGTCAGTCTACCAGACGGCCTGGAACGCTGGCCAACGCGAAGAGATAGCGTTACTTACCGGCCGCCCAGCAGCGCCGCCGCGCGCTCCGCCACCCGTTCGGGAGGCAGCTCGAGCAGGCAGGCCTTGGCTTCGTCGAAGCGCCGGTAACAGAAGCTGCACGGCAGCCGGCGGTAGAGGGCGCGCTCCGGCGCCCCGTAGGGGCCGTGGCGGTCTGGGTCGGTCGGACCCATGACCATCAGCACCGGGGTGCCGAGGGCGTGGGCCAGGTGGGTGGGGCCGGTGTCGCCGCCGAGCATCAGCGCCGCCCCGCGCAGCAGGGCCGCGAGCGCCGGCAGGTCGGGGGCTGCGACCACCTCGGCGGCAGGCTCGGATCCGCCGCCTGAAGCAGCGGGGCATCCGCCGCCGGCGGCCACTTCGGATATGCCGCCCGCGGCGGTCACTTCAGGTAGGCCGCCTGCGGCGGTCACTTCAGGTAGGCCGCCTGCGGCGGTCACTTCAGGTAGGCCGCCTGCGGCGGCCACGACCGCCGCGGCGAGGGCCTCCTCGCCGGGGGCGGCGGCGACCCTGGTGCGGACGCCGGTGGCGGCGTGCAGCCGCCGCGCCGCCTCGCCCCACCAGGCCGGTGGGTAGGCCTTGTTGCCCCAGCCCGCGCCGGGGTGGATGAGGGCGAAGCGAGGAGCGGCGGCGCCGGGCACGGCCGCGGCCGGCCCAGTCGTGGCACGGAAGAGCTTGTGCCCGCCGAAGTCCGCCGGCTCGCGCGGCAGTCCCAGGGCGTCGAGCAGCGACAGCGCGCGGTCGACCGCGTGGCTGCCGTCCACCGGCACCCGCTCGGAGAGCCAGAAGGCGCTCGACGGCTCGCGGCGGCCGGCGCGGGCGTGGCCGATGCGGCGCGGCGCGAGCGACAGCGCGGCGATCGCCGCCGCCTTGTGGTTGCCCATCAGGTCGAGCACCACCTGGGGCGCGAAGCGGTCGAGGGCGGCCAGGAAGCCGGCGATCTCGCCGAGCGTGCGCACCTGCCATGGCCGCCTGCCCCAGGGGCGCAGGCGGACGACGATCAGCTGGTCCAGGTCGGGATGGCCGGCGAGCAGCGGCGCGAACGCTTCCTCGACCACCCAGCCGATCCTGGCGCCCGGCAGGTGCCGGCGCAGGGCGGCGAGCACCGGCAACGAGTGCACCACGTCGCCGAGGCTGCTGGTACGCACCAGCAGGATGCGCGCGTTGGCGAGATCGGGATCGGCGGCGGTCATCCGCCGTCGCCGCCGCCGCCGCCGGCTCCAGGCGCCCGCGGCAACCGCCGGATGCGCTCGACGAGGTCGCTGGTGGCATGGTCCTTGGGGTCGCCGACCAGGACGGTGCGGCCGCCGTAGGCGCGCACCACCTCGTACTCGGGGACGGCTTCGGGGGAGCCGTAGTCGGGACCCTTGCAGTGCACGTCCGGGCGCAGGCGGGCGAGCAGGGCCGCCGGCGAGTCCTCCTCGAAGATGACGGCGAAGTCGACCGGCTCGAGGGCGGCCACCAGCTCGGCCCGCTCGGCGGCCGGGACCAGGGGGCGCCCGGGGCCCTTGAGGCGCGCCACCGAGGCGTCGCCGTTGACCGCCGCCACCAGCACGTCGGCCTCCGCCCTGGCCGCCCGCAGGTAGCGCAGGTGCCCGACGTGCAGCAGATCGAAGTGGCCGTTGGCGAACGCGATCCGGCGGCCGGCCGCGGCCAGCTCGGCGAGCCGCGCGGCGAGCTGCGGCTGGCTCAGGACGGCGCCCACCGCAGCTCCTCGAGCGGCCGCCGGTCGGCGCGGATGACGTGCCGCAGCTCCTCCGGGGTGAGCGTGGCGGTGCCGGCCTTCATCACCACCACGCCACCGGCGTAGTTCGACAGCGCCGCCGCCTCGAGCGGCGTGGCGCCGGCGGCCAGGGCGAGCGCGAAGGTGCCGATCACGGTGTCGCCGGCGCCGGTGACGTCGGCCACCTGGTCGGTGCCCGAGACCGGCAGGTGCGCCGTCGAGCCCGCCTGGAAGAGGCTCATGCCGCGGCTGCCGCGGGTGATCAGCAGGAAGCGCGCGCCGAGCCGGTCGAGCAGGCCGCGCCCGCCGCGTTCCAGCAAGTCCATGTCGTCCGCGATGCGCGTGCCCAGCAGCGCTTCGGTCTCCTCTTCGTTGGGGGTCGCGCCGTCGAGGCCGGCGAAGCCGGCCAGCCGGTAGCGGCTGTCGCCCACCACCGCGCCTCCCGGCGCCAGCGCGTCGCGCAACGGCGCGAGCAGCGACGGCTCGACGGCGCCATAGCCGTAGTCGGAGACGATGGCGGCGCGCGCCGCGCCGCGCCAGCCCGCGAGCGCGGCGGCGAAGCGATCGCGGTCCTCCCCGGAGAGCTCGAGCGTGTCCTCGACGTCGTAGCGCACGATCTGCTGCTTGGCCTGGTGGCGGCCGCCGCCCAGGATGCGTACCTTGGTCGGGGTGCGGAAGCCGCGCCGCATGAGGAGGCCTCCCGTAGGCACGGCCAGCGCGGCGAGGGCGGCGCGCAGGCGCTCGCCGTGGGCGTCGTCGCCGAGCACGCCGAGCGGCAGCGGGCGGCCGCCGAGCGCCGCGACGTTGGCCACCGCGTTGGCGCCGCCCCCGGGCGCCAGCCTCTCTTCCTCGAAGGCCAGGATCAGCACCGGCGCCTCGCGGCTGATGCGCTTCGGGACGCCGGTGATGAAGACGTCGGCGACCAGGTCGACCAGCATCAGCACCGGCTGGCCGGCCATGGCGTCGACCAGGGCGAGCAATCGGTCGACGGTTGGAAGTAGTTCCCTTTCAGGCATTTGCGGAGCCGGATTGTAGCGCGGTGCTCCTCGTCGCGCCATCCAACCGCTTCCCCCCAAGGTCCGCGCTGCCCGCAAGCTCGTTCCACTGTGCCATAGTGGCGCCTTCCAAGCGCCTTTGGCGCGCCCACCCCCATGAGGTGTGGCCGGCGGGCAGTGCCTGGCGCCCTGAAGACCGCCTCGGCGGGTGGAGGCATCCCTTTTGCTGATGCGCCGAGCGCCGGCAGGCCGTCCTAAAGGAGCCGCATGATCGAAGCCCACGATTTGAGCCGACGGTACGGCGACTTCACCGCCGTCGATGGTGTCTCGTTCGCCGCCGCGGACCACGAGATCCTTGGCATGCTGGGGCCGAATGGCGCCGGCAAGACCACCACCATCCGCATGATCACCGGCTTCCTGCCGCCGACCGCCGGCCGGGTGACGATCGCCGGCCGCGACCTCTTCGAGTCGCCTACCGAGGTGCGCCGCCATCTCGGCTACCTGCCCGAGAACGTCGCGCTCTATCCCGAGATGCGGGTCGAGGAATACCTGCTCTACCGCGCCCGGCTCGAGGGTCTGACCGGCGGCGAGGTGCGCACGGCGGTCGGCGAGGCGGTCGAGCGCTGCATGCTCGAAGAGGTCCGCCACCAGATCATCGGCACGATCTCGAAGGGCTTCCGGCAGCGGGTCGGTCTCGCCACCGCCATCCTGCACCGGCCCGGCGTGCTGGTCCTCGACGAGCCCACCGTCGGCCTCGATCCCAAGCAGATCATCTCCATCCGCGAGCTGATCCGCGAGCTGGGACGCGAGCGCACACTGTTGCTGTCCACCCACATCCTGCCCGAGGTCGAGCTGCTCTGCGACCGCGTGATCATCATCGACCGCGGCCGCATCGCCGCCGAGGGGACGCCCGAGAGCCTGCGCCGCTCGTGGGTCGGCAATCCCAGCCTGCGGGTGACGCTGAAGGAAGCTCCGGCGGCGGCGCCTGAGCTGCTGGAGGGGCTGGCCGGCGTCCTCGCCGTGCGTTCCGGCGCCGGCGGCCCGGGTAGCTTCGTGCTGGAGTGTGATCGCGCCGCCGACCCGCGGGAGGAGGTCTTCCGCGCCGCCGTCGAGCGCGGCTGGGTGCTGCTCGAGCTGGCGCTCGAGGCCCCCACGCTCGAGGAGGTCTTCGTGCGCCTCACCACGCACGAGCAGGCCCTCGAAGGAGGCGGCGCGAGTGACGCTCCGCCGCCGCCCCCTCCGCAAGCCGCCGGGAGCGGGAGCTTCGAGGTGCCGTCGTGAAGGCCCTGCAGGCCACCTTCCTGCGCGAGCTGCGCGCCTACTTCGTATCGCCGCTCGCCTACCTGGTGATGTTCTTCTTCCTGATCTACAACGGCGCCGTCTTTGCCGCCGTCGTCAGCGTCCTCAACGATCCCCGCAGTGGCGGCACCGAACGGCCGATGGATCAGCTCTTCCAGGGCTTCTTCTTCTGGATCATCCTCTGCTTCATCACCACGGTGCTCACCATGCGCCTGCTCTCCGAGGAGCTGCGCAGCGGCTCGATCGAGGTGCTGATGACCGCCCCGATCACCGAGGTCCAGGTGGTCGTCGGCAAGTACCTGGCGGCGCTCACCTTCTACTGCGCGCTGTGGGTGCCGACGGTGGCCTATGCCGGCATCGTCGCGCGCTACAGCCACGTCGACTGGGGACCGATCGCCGGCGGCTACTTCGGGATCTTCTGCCTCGGCGCCCTGTTCCTGTCGGTCGGCGTGCTCTTCTCGGCGCTCAGCAAGAGCCAGCTGCTGGCGGCGATCATGACTTTCGTGGTGCTGGTCGCCGTGCTGTTCCTGATCGGCCTCCTGGACAACCTGTTCAACGGCGAGGTCGCCAAGCAGGCCCTGGGCTATGTCAACCTCTTCGGCCACATGGAGGAGTTCCACCGGGGCATCGTCGACAGCCGGCACCTGATCTATTACGGGTCGGCGATCTTCTTCTTCCTCTTCCTCGCCAGCCGGGCGCTCGAAGACCGCAAGTGGAGGTGACCGGATGGAGACCGTGAGCCGGCGGCGGCTGGTCAAGACGGGTACGCTCTCGGCAGGCATCCTGCTGATCCTGGCGCTGCTCGCCATCGTCAACTACTTCAGCTCGAAGTACTACAAGCGCTTCGACTGGACCGGCAGCCACATCTACACGCTGTCGCCGAAAAGCCGCGAGGTGCTGCGGCAGCTGCACCAGGACGTCGACGTGGTGATGCTGATGCCGCCGGAACAGAACGTCTTCGAGCCGACCCGGGAGCTGCTGCAGCGCTATGCCGCGGCCTCGCCGCGTCTCCACCTGCGGGTGGTCGATCCCGAGAAGAACCCCGCCCAGGCCGATGAGCTCGTCCGCAATTACGGCGTCACGAGCTTCGGCGTGGTGTTCGCGTCCAGCAAGGACCGGAAAGACCGCCGGATGGTGGCCGCTTCCGATCTCGCCGACTTCGATTTCTCCGGCGTGCAGATGGGCCAGCAGCCGGAGATGACCGGGTACAAGGGCGAGCAGGTGTTCACCAGCGCCCTGCTGCAGCTCACCGAGGGGCGCAAGCCGAAGATCCTGTTCACCACCGGTCATGGCGAGCACTCCCTCGACGACACCCGCCCGCCCGGCCTGTCGAGCGCCCGCGAGATCCTCGGGCGCGACAACTTCGAGATCGAGGAGTGGGCCTCGCTCGGCAAGGCGGCGGTGCCTCCGAACACCGACCTGGTCGTGATTGCCGGCCCCACCGGCTCCTTCCTGCAGCCCGAGCTGAACGCCCTGTCGGCCTTTCTGCGCACCGGCGGCCGCCTGCTGATCCTGCTCGACCCGACCCTCGCGGGCGGCGGCCTCGTGGACACCGGCCTCGAGGGATGGCTTGCCGGCCATGGCGTCAAGGCAGGGCGCGACATCGTGGTCGATCCCGCCAACCCGATGCCGTTCTTCGGCTCCGAGACGCTGTTCGTCAAGGACTACGGCGATCATCCGATCACCAAGGCGCTGCGCTCCGGCAACCTGCCGGTGCTGGTCAGCCTGGCGCGCTCCGTCGCCAAGGGGGAGGCGCCGGCCGGCGCGAACGTGCAGGTGACCGAGCTGCTGCGCACCTCCAGCGACGGGTGGGGCGAGACCGACCTCGCCCATCTCGACCAGGTCAAGAAGGACGACAAGGACGTCCCCGGCCCGGTGTCGCTGGGCGTGGCGGTCGAGATCAAGGGCGGCGCCGGCGCCCGCCCGGCCCGCCTCGTCGTCTACGGCGATTCCGACTTCGCCACCAACCAGTTGGTGCGCGCCGACGGCAACAACGCGACGCTGCTCGCCAACTCGCTCAACTGGCTGGTGGAGCGCGAGACGCTGCTCGGCATCCCGCCGCGCAAGACCGAGCAGGTGCGTCTCAGCTTGACCGCCGGCGAGCTGCACACGGTCTGGGCGCTGTCGCTGCTCCTGCTGCCCGGGCTGGCCGTCGCCGCCGGCATCTACGTCCACTTCCGCAGGAGGCGATAGAGCGCCGTGCGCCCGCGCACCCTGCTGGTGTTGGCGATCGTGGTGGTGGCGCTCGGCGCCTTCATCCGCTTCTACGAGCGCGACCTGCCGTCGAGCGACGAGCGCGCCAAGCAAGCCAAGAAGGTGCTCGACTTCAAGAAGGACCAGGTGACCCGGGTGCGCCTGGTGGTGAACGGCGTGAACGGCGTGAAGGGCGTGAACGGCGTGGCCGGGGCGAGCGGTGCCGCGGGAGGCGCGGGCAGCGCCGATGGCACGACCGTGGTGCTCGAGCGCCTGCGGGCGACCCCGGCGAAGCTCGTCGCGGCGAAGCTGCCGGCGGCGGTGACGGCGGCGGCCTCCGAGGCCGCGGCCCTCGGCGAGTGGCGGATCGCGCAACCGATCTCGGCGCCTGCCGACGCCGCCGCGGTCGACCGCCTGCTCGACAGCCTGGCCAATCTCGAGAAGTCCCGCACCCTCGACCAGGTGGTGCCCGCCGACGTCGGGCTCGACAAGCCGCGCGCGGTGGTGGCGCTGACCCTCTCGGGCAAGCCGGGCGAGACCGTCGTCGACGTCGGCGCGGCGGTCCCCACCGGCGGCCAGACCATCGTCGCCATCGCCGGCCGGCCGCAGGCCTACGTGGTCGGCGATTCCCTGATGTCGGACCTGAACAAGAAGCCGGGCGATTGGCGCGACCGGCAGATGTTCCACGGCGACCGCGACGCCGTCGAGCGGCTGGCCTGGACGGTGGGCAGCGGGCCGCGCGTCGTCCTGGCCAGGCGCGGCGACCGCTTCTGGCTGGAGAGCCCGATCGTCGATCGCGCCGACCGCGACCAGGTGGAGAAGCTGCTCAGCGACCTGGTGGGGCTCAGCGCCGAGAGCTTCGTGGACGCGCCGCCGCCGCCCTCGCCGCCCCCGCCTCCACATTCCGTGCTCGAGGCGGTCGTCGCCGGCCAGCCTGCGCCCTTCCGCGTCGAGCTGGGAGCCAGCCATCCCGCCCATCCCGCTGATACAGCTCCGGCGCAGCCGGGGGCGCCGCCGGAAGCGGCCGGCACCCTGACCAGCGCGCGGGTCGGCGGCACCGCCTTCGAGACCCGTTCGCCGCTCGCCGAGACGCTGGCCCGCCCGCCGGCCGCATGGCGCTCACCGCTGCTCTCGGGCCTCGAGGTGCACCAGGTCGACGCGGTGGTGGTGCGCGACGCCCAGGGCGCGCTGCAGCTGACCCGCAGCGGCACCGATTGGAAGCGCGGCGCGGCGACGATCTCCTACCTGCCGGTGTCGGACCTGCTGTTCGCGGTCACCGAGGCCAAGGCGGACCGCCTGCTCACCCCGGCCGAGGCCGGCGCACTGGGCGCCGGCGCCGGCCAGCCGGCCGCGACCTTCGAGCTCAAGGGCGGCCAGGCCGGCAGCGAGACGATCACCCTCTACCCGCCGCTCGCCGGCGCCACCCACGGCGTGCCGGCACGGGTCAGCGGCCGCGACACGGTGCTCCTGCTCCCCGAGCCGAAGCTCAAGGAGATCCGCGACCGCGTCGACGCGGTGCGCGCCGCCAAGCCCCTGCCGCCCGAGAAGCCCGTCAAGAAGTAGCGGGGTAGTGTCCCGGCCAGATTGCCCTTGCCCCCCTACCGCCGTTGGGGCGAGGGTCCAGGTCTAGAGGGCAGCGGAGTAGGACTGCGAGCCCTCGCCCCAACGGAGGTCGGGAGGCAAGGGCAATCTAGCAAGCCAGGACACTACCCCGGGCTAGTCTGTCCCCCCTCTGCCAGCCGGCTGTGGCTCCGCCCGTAGCCGAAGTAGATCACCAGTCCGATCACCAGCCAGATCAAGAGCCGCAGCCAGTTGGTCCAGCCCAGGCCGTAGATCATCGAGGTGCACACCAGGATGCCGAGGATGGCGACCACCGGCAGCGCTGCCACGGTGAAGCCGCGCGGGATGTCCGGCCGCCGCACGCGCATGATCCACACCCCGGCGCACACCAGGATGAACGCGAAGAGGGTGCCGATGCTGGTCATCTCGCCGACGATGTCCTCGGGGATGAGGGCGGCGAAGAGAGAGGTGAAGACGAAGAACAGCCAGTTCGACTTGTGGGGCGTCTTGTACTGCGGATGGATGTCCGAGAACACCTTGGGGACCAACCCGTCGCGGCTCATCGAGTAGAAGACGCGCGCCTGCCCGAAGAGCATGACCAGGATGACCGACGAGAATCCGGCGAGAATGGCGATGGTGACGAAGTTGGAAAGCCAGGCGAAGCCCGGCATGTACTTGGTGATGGCGTACGCCACCGAGGCCTCGCGGCCGGCGTAACGGAAATCCTGGACCGTGGCGATGCCGCTGAGGACGTAGGAGAAGAGGACGTAGAGGATGGTGCAGACCGCCAGCGAACCCAGGATTCCGATCGGCATGTCCCGCTTCGGGTTCTTGGCCTCCTGCGCGGCGGTCGACACGGCGTCGAAGCCGATGAAGGCGAAGAAGACGACGCCGGCGGCGCCGAGGATTCCCAGGATGCCGCCGTAGTGGTGCACGATTCCCTGCGGCGTCGTGTAGGTGGTGGCAGCAGGGATGAACGGAGTGTGGTTGGCGGGATTGACGAAATGCCAACCGATGACGATGACCATCAGGACGATGGTCACCTTGGTGACGACGATCAAGCCGTTGACGAACGCGGACTCCCGGGTGCCGCGGACGAGGAGGGCGGAGAGGATCAGCAGGATACCCACCGCCGGAAGGTTGGCGATCCCGTGCTCGGGAGACGTCACCGAGTGCTCGAGCGGTGAATGGCACCATTGGTAGGGGATGTGCAGGCCGACGAGGCCGAGCACGCGATTGAAGTACTCGCTCCAGGCGATGGCCACGGTGGCGGCGCCGACGGCATACTCGAGGACGAGGTCCCAGCCGATGATCCAGGCCACCAGCTCGCCCATGGTGGCGTAGGAGTAGGTGTAGGCGCTGCCGGCGATGGGGATCATCGACGCGAACTCGGCATAGCAGAGCCCGGCGAAGGCGCATCCGACCCCGGCGACGATGAAGGCAATCACCACCGACGGACCGGCGCGGTCGGCGATGGCGGCCGCGGTCCGCACGAAGAGACCGGCGCCGATGATGCCGCCGATACCCAGCGCGACGAGGGCCCAGGGCCCGAGCGTTGGCGTCAGCGTTCCCTCGCCGGCCTGCGCTCCTTCGCCCAGCAATTGATCGATCGGTTTGGTTCGCGTCAAGGACATCCGCTACCCTCCGAGATGGTTGGCCAGACTGACTGCCGGACGCCGCGAAATTGGCGCCATCCTATAGGCAGGAGCCTGCCTTGTCACGTCCTCGACGGCGCGGTAGTGGGTCCTTTCCGACCCACAACCGCGTCGCCCCGGGCGGTCAGCCGACGGCAGTGTCGCGGTACTCGCCGTAGACGCTGCGCAGGGCGTCGGCGATCTCGCCCAGGGTGCACTCGGCGCGGACGGCGTCGAGGATGGCCGGCATCACGTTCTTCTCCTCGGCGGCGGCCGCGGCGAGCGCGGCGAGCGCCGTCGCGGCGCGGGGGGCGTCGCGCCGCTCGCGCAGGGCGCGCAGCCGCTCGACCTGGGCCCGTTCCGCCTCCGGATCGATGGTCAGCACAGGGGTCGGCGCCTCCGCCACGCCGCTGACCGCAGGGTCGCCGCCGGTGGCGAAGACGTTGACCCCCACCACCTTCTCCCGACCCTCCTCGACCGCGATCTGGTAGCGGTAGGCTGCATCGGCGATCTCGCGCTGCTGGAAGCCCGCCTCGAGCGCGGCCAGGGCGCCGCCCATCGCGTCGATGCGGCGGATGTAGTCGCGCGCCCTGGCGACGATCTCGTCGGTCCAGGCCTCGATCACGTAGCTGCCGCCGAGCGGGTCGGCGACGTTGGCGACGCCGCTCTCGTGCGCGATCACCTGCTGGGTGCGCAGCGCCAGGCGGGCGGCCTCCTCGGTCGGCAGCCCGAGCGCCTCGTCGAGGGCGTTGGTGTGCAGCGACTGGGTGCCGCCGCAGACCGCGGCCAGCGCCTGCAGGGCCACCCGCACGACGTTGTTGGCGGGCTGCTGGGCGGTCAACGTCGAGCCCGCGGTCTGGGTGTGGAAGCGCAGCCACAGCGAGCGCTCGTCGCGTGGCGCGAAGCGCTCCCGCACCAGCTCGGTCCACAGCCGGCGGGCCGCCCGGAACTTCGCCACCTCCTCGAGGAAGTTGTTGTGGGCGTTGAAGAAGAAGGACAGGCGGGGGGCGAACTCGTCGATCGCCAGGCCATGAGCGAGGGCGGCTTCGACGTACGCCAGGCCGTGGGCGAGGGTGAAGGCGACTTCCTGCACCGCGGTCGATCCCGCCTCGCGCATGTGGTAGCCGGAGATGGAGATCGGGTTTCAGCGCGGCACCCGGCGGGCGCAGAAGGCGATGACGTCGGTGACCAGCTTGAGCGAATGGCGGGGCGGGTAGATGTAGGTGCCGCGGGCGGCATATTCCTTGAGGATGTCGTTCTGGACGGTGCCCCCCACCTTCTCCCACGCCACGCCCTGCTCTTCGGCCACCGCCAGGTAGAGGGCGAGCAGGATGGAGGCGGTCGAGTTGATGGTCATCGAGGTGGTGACCCGGTCCAGGGGGATGCCCTCGAACAGCCGCCGCATGTCCTCGATGGAGTCGATGGCGACTCCCACCCGCCCGACCTCGCCGCGCGCCAGCGGGTGGTCCGAGTCGTAGCCGATCTGGGTCGGCAGGTCGAACGCCACCGACAGGCCGGTGGTGCCGTGGGCCAGGAGGTAGCGATAGCGCCGGTTGGACTCTCCGGCGCTCGAGTAGCCGGCATACTGGCGCATCGTCCAGAGGCGGCGCCGGTACATGTCCGGGTGGATGCCGCGAGCGTAGGGCGCCACGCCGGGATCGCCCACCTCCCGCCGGTAGTCGATGCCCGCGACGTCCGCGGGCCCGTAGCCGGCGGCGATGGGGATGCCGGAGGAGGTCTCGGGCGAGGCGCCGGCGGCGGGCGGCACCGCCGTGTCCGCAGCGGCAGGCGCGCCGGGCGTGGACCCGCCGAGGATGGCGGCCGGACGCTCGCCGCGGTCGTCGTCAGCCATGGGAGCATTATATGGAGAGGCGGCGGCGGCGGCAGCCGGGCGGCGAAGAGGCCCATGGTCCCGATCCTTTATGATCGCGGCGCGATGCCGGTGCCGCGGCGTGCCCTTGGACGGGTCTTCCGTTTCCACCTGCGGGTCGGGGCTCGAGTTGCCCTGGCGGCGATGGTCGCGGCCACGGCTGCAGCCGCCGGCACGCTGACGTTCCTGCAGGTCGATTTCCTGCTGAACCTGGCGCGGCTGCTATTCGGCGCACGGGGGAGCGTGGCGTCGGCGCTCCTCGTCCTCGCGGCCGCGGTCGCCGTCGCGGCGGTCGCGGCGCCGCGCATTTGCGCCGGCCTGGGCGGCTGGCTGCGGCACCTGCCGGTGACCGGCGCCACCCATCGGCGGGCGGCGGCCGCGGCCATCGCCGTGGCGGAGGCCCCGCTGCTGGCGTTCCTGGCGCTGCTGGTGCTGGCAGCCCGCTCTCGGCCGGAGGCCGCCACCGCTCCGCGCCTGGTCGGTCTGCTCGCCGTCGCCCTGGCCGCCGCCCAGGTCGCGGTACCCACCAGGCGGCGCGCGGCGGCGGTGCCGCCGGCCCTGGCCGCGGGCCTGCTCGCCGGTCTCGGCAGCTGGCCGGCGCTGGCCGCCTCGGTGCCGCTCCTGGCCGTTGCCGACCTCGCCGCCGGGCCGCCGCGGTCCCCGCGGCCGGCGCATTCCCGGG
>DATNKH010000577.1:0-10331 GCA_035603475.1 Thermoanaerobaculia bacterium | reverse complement strand
CGCGCTCCCGCCACCCCTACCGCCTTCTCTCCGGCCGCCTCGGCCCCAACTGCGCCGGCGAGCGGCAGGCCGAGCGGGATGGCGACGTCGACTTCGCCGGTGGCGCCGGGAGCGAGCCGCAGGTCATAGGCCAGCGCCGCCTCGGCATAGCCGAAGGGGTCGTCGACGGCCGCGCCGGCAGACGGTACCCGGCCGCGGCGCAGCAGGTCGACGATGGCGCCCTCGTCGAAGGTCATGGCCCCGAAAGCCGCCGGCGCGGGCCAGAGCGGCAGCAGCGTCCGGCGGGCGCGATCGCCGCCCACCGTCAGCTCGACCGCGCGGCCGTCGAACGCGATCCGCCGCACCTCGACGACGCCTCCCGGCTTGCCCAGCCACTGCGACGGCGGATCGACCTGGAAGGGGCGGAGGGCCAGGAAGAGCCGCGGCCGCAGCGGCCGCGCGCTCCGGTTGCGCAGCCGGTAGCGTGCATAGAGCACCGGGCTCTCCGGCGGCCCGGCGGCGAAGGCGGTGACCTCGAAGGCCAGTCCGGCCCGGCGCCAGCGGACGCTGGGGATCGGCAGATCGCCCTCCGCGAGCGACGGCGTCGTGCGCACGTCGCTCCAGCCGATCAGCTCGCCGCCGGCGAGGACGAAGGGTTCCACCGAGAAGCCGCCGGCGCCGGCTTCGAGCCTGCCGTCCTCGTCGAGGAGGCCCTGATCGCGGCCGCCATCGACGCCGACCAGGGTCCACAGCGACTGCTCGCCGCCGATCGCCCGAGGATAGCTGCCGCGGGGCGAATCTCTGGCGACCGCCGCGAAGAAGGAGTTGAGAGACGCCGACAGCTCGACCGGCAGGACGGCGATCTCGCGGACGCCGTAGCCATGGCCGCGGCTGCTCGCCCACAAGCGCAGCCGCAGGTACCTGGCGTCGGTCTCGGGGAGATAGAGGTGGCTTCTGCCGCCCTCGTCGGCGCCGCCCCGCGCCACGCTGCGCGCCGCGTGCCAGGCAGCGCCGTCGTCGGAGGTGAGGAGGTCGAACCGGGTCGCGATGTCGTCGCGGTCCCAGGCGATCACCAGGCCGCCGAGCTCGCGGCGCTCGCGGAAGTCGACGACCAGCCACTGCTCCTCCGGCGCCCCGGGGAGGCTGTGCCAGCCGGCGCTGGCGCTCGCCGGCGGCGCGCTGCCGATATGCACCAGCCCCGGCTCGCGTCCAGGCTCCGCCGACGAGGCGCTCACCTCGGGCTTGAGGGTGTAGGGATGCGGCGGCGGCAGCGGCTCGTAGGTGAAGCCGGCGAGCTCCACCACCCCGCGGCCACCCCGGCCGGCGCTGACCGCGATCTCGAGCGCGGCGGCGTGGTGGATGTCGCCGCCCCCCGCCGGTCCCCAGGCGAAGGTCAGGTGGCGCTTCTTGACCACGATGCGTTGCCAGGCACCGGCGAAGGCGAAGTCGCGCCGCACCGCCCACCAGACGTCGTCGCCCGACTCGTCGACGAGCTTGAATTCCAGGTTCTCGGGCGGCGCGTCGCCGCGCACCCAGAAGGCGAACTGGTAGTTCTCGGGCAGGTCGAGCGCCAGCCGCCGGCGCGCGATGGCATAGCCGCCGTGCCCCTGGAAATCGATCTCGAGCCGGACGCCGCCACCGCCCCGGGGGCCGGCCTGGGCATCGGAGGCATCGGCGGCGCCAGGGGCAGCGACGGCACCGGAGGCAGCGGCGGCATCGGAGGCAGCGGCGGCATCGGAGGCATCGGCGGACATCGGCGAGAGGGCAAGCTTCACCCCCTCCGCCGCCACCGCCTCCCAGCCGGCGCCGGGCGGGACCGCGAGGTCGTCGAGGCTGCGCACCTGGGCCGGCGGTTGGCCCGCCGCCTGTGCCGCGGGCGGTGGCTGTAGCGCCGGCGCAGGTCCCCCGCGCGCCGCGCGCGCCGCATCCGTGCCGGCGCCGGTGCTTGCCGCGAGCGCGCAGGCGGCCATCAGGGCGGCACCGGCGCGGGCGCCGTGGATCAGAGTGGCGCTGCGCATGGTCGCCTCCGGAGTCGCGGGCGACGCTATCATGGCGCGCCGCCACGACAGGCCGCGACGCCGCGACCGAGCCGCCGGAGTCCGCGCTTGCTCTCGGTCTACTTGAAGAAGCCGCTGACGTCCAGGATCAGGTCCACTGTCGCGCCTGGCGGCAGGCTCGAGCAACGCGCCGGCCTTCTCGGCACGTTGTGCATATCTCAGGCCGCTTTCCGTCAATCTGGATGGTGCGGAATTCGCGGTACCGCAAGGCGCGGCTCCGAGGCTCTCGACTTCCAAAGCTTGCTATGATGAGAACGAATCGATGGCGAACCCTTCCGGCATGGCATCCTCGACCCTCCTCACCGCCGACGACCTCGCACGGCTCGACGACCCCAACGGGCTTCCCCATGAGCTGATCCGGGGAGTGCTGCGCCTCGTGACGCCCGCCTTTTCCGAGCACGGTTCAGTCGTGATGCGGGTCAGCGCAGCGCTGATCCAGCACGTCTATCCGCGCGGGCTGGGAGAGCTCTTTGGCGAGTCGACCGGTTTCCTGCTCGAACGCGACCCGGACACGGTCCTCTGTCCCGACGTCGCCTTCGTCGCCAGCCAGCACCTGCCGCCCGAGGGGCTGGGGCGGAGCTTCCCCGAGCTCGCGCCGGACCTCGCCGTCGAAGTGCTCTCGAAGAGCAACCGGCCAAGGGAGGTCAGGGCCAAGGTCGCCGATTACCTGCGTCTCGGCGTGCGCTGCGTCTGGGTCGTCGATCCCACGAAGCGAGTCGTGAGCATCCACACCAAGGGCGGAGCCGAGACCCTGGTGGGTGAGGACGGCATCCTCGACGGCGGTCAGATCCTGCCAGGCTTCCGCTGCCCGGTCGCCTCGCTGTTTGTCGCTCTCCGCCGCTGATCGCCGGCATCGGCGCTGATCGCCGTCGGGCACGCCGAAGGCGCCCGCCGCTGCCACCGGCGGTGTTCACCTCACCCCGCGAGACTCTCCTTCAGCGTCCGAGAGGTCCTCGACCCCCTCAGCAGCGGCAGACCGGCAGGCGAACGACGAAGCTCCGGGTATCGCCGTGCGGCGAGCCGAAGTCGAGCTCGCCGCCCTTCGATTCGACGACCGCCGCCACCACCGCGAGCTCGAAGGCCAGGCTGCCGAAGTCGTCGAGGACCGCCGGCGGCAGGCTGGCGTAGGCGCCGCCGGCCGTGCTCCTCAGCTCGATGACCACCTCGGACCGCGGCGCGGTCGCCGCCCCGCGCTGACCTCGGTCGTGGTCGCCGCCGTCCGGGCCGTCCGGCGCGGGCACCGCCTCGTGGCCGAGCAGGGCATAGACCTTGCCGGCGCCGGGAGTCAGGATCTTGACGACCTCGACCAGCGAGGACAGGGCGCTGAACAGGATCTCGGCATCGGCGTCCATCTCGCTGCCGGACGGCGGCAAGGCACGCCGGAGCGGCGAGACCGCCGGCGATTCCGGGCAGAGGCCGGTCGTCGCCAGTGCGAGCCCCAGCAGGGGGCGCAGGGCGAACGCCAGCTGGCGGGAAGGGCGCGAGTCCGACTCCTGGCGCGCGAATCCAAGGACACGATGGAGCGGGATGGAGATACGGCCGGAGCCGGTACTGATGTGCGGCAGATTCCCGAGCGGCGGCGCTGCTGATTGCTGGCTGGATCTCATGCTGCCTCCCGTCGGTATGCGACAGCACTAGCGCTGCCGGCGCCTCCAACGGAAGAAGTCAAGCAAGGACAGGGCCAGGTAGTGTCCTGGCTGGATTGCCCTTGCCTCCCTCCCGCTGTTTGGGCGAGGGTCCGCAGTCCTACACTGCCGCTCTCCAGGCCACCCCAGTACCTGCCGCACCTGCCGCTCCGGCACCTCGCGCCTCGGCGTCTGCCGTCGCGGCACCTGCCTTGCCGGCTCCTGCGCTTCGCGCCCCGTCTCCTCGGCCCTGCAGCGGGGCTCGCCGCCGCACCGGTGCTTCCTGCCGCGGCCCTGCCGGCGGCGGCCTCCTCCGTGCCGACGGCGGCCAGCTCGACCGCGCAGGCGCCGATTCTCCCGGGACCAGGCGCCTCCCGCCCCTCGTCCCTGGTCGCCGGCGCCGGCGCCTGCCCATCCGCGCTGCCGCTTCCTGTCATTGAAATTGTAACCATTTATATTAACCATCGCCCAGCCTGGTCGAGGCGCCGGCGCACCGGCCCGCGGCAGCCGCCGCCGCGACCGACGCCGCGACGGGCCGGCGCCGGAACAGTCCTGGCGGGTCACCGCGCCCTGGAGGAGGCCGACAGCCAGGTAAAAGGATATGATCAACATCTTGGGTCGATCCATGCGCAGCTCCGCCCCTCCGCCTGTGCCACCTGCCGCCGGGCAGCCGAAGGCGAAACGCACCGCCGGCCGCGGCCGCGTCGCGCGAGCGGCCTCACCCGCAGCAGCGGCCAGAGGGGCCGCGGCCGCCAAAGCGGCGAGGGCCGCAGCGGGTGAGGCGACCATCGCCTCCGCGGACGTCGTCTGGGAGGGTTTGCCCGACGCCGACGAGCAGTACCGCCTGCTGTTCGAGCGGAACCCGCTGCCGATGTGGGTCTACGACTTCGTTACCCTGCGCTTCCTCGCCGTCAACCAGGCCGCCGTCCACCTCTATGGCTACACCCGCGACGAGTTCCTGGCGATGACCATCAACGACATCCGTCCGCCGGAAGCCATCCCCGCCCTGCTCGCCGACCTGCGGTCCAACCTGGTCGGCCACCGCATGGACAGCCAGTGGACGCACCGCAAGAAGGACGGCCAGGTCATCGTCGTGGAGGTCGCCTCGCACTCCCTGACCTTCGCCGGCCGCCCGGCCCGCATCGTCCTCGCCCACGACATCAGCCCGCGCCTCGAAGCCGAGGCCGAGACGCGGCGCTCGCTGTCGCTGCTGCGCTCGACGCTGGAATCGACCGCCGACGGCATCCTGGTCGTCGATCGCCAGGGCAAGGTGATCTCCTACAACCGGCGCTTCGCACAGATCTGGGAGATCCCGGCGGAGCTGCTCGAGGCCGGCGACGACGAGGCCCTGCTCACCTCCGTCCTCGACCGCCTGCGCGACCCGCGGTCCTTCCTCGCCAAGGTCCACGAGCTGTACGCCGCCCCGGAGGCCGAGAGCTTCGACGTGCTGGAGTTCGCCGATGGCCGCATCATCGAGCGTTACTCGGTGCCGCAGCTGCTCGACGACCAGCCGGTCGGCCGCGTCTGGAGCTTCCGCGAGGTCACCGAGCGCCGCCGCGCCGAGGCGGCGTTGCAGGCCTCGGCGGAGCGCTACCGCACTCTCTTCGAGCGCAACCTGGCGGGCGTCTTCCGCACCTCGACCGCGAGCGTCATCCTCGAGTGCAACGATGCCTTCGCCCGCATCCTCGGCTTCGCATCCAGCGGCGAGTGCATCGGCAAGCGACTGATCGATTACTACGCCGAGCCGTTGCAGCGCCGGGCGCTGCTCGCCAGCCTGCTGACCCGCGGCGCGCTCACCGACATCGAGATCCAGTTGCGGCGCGGCGACGGCACGCCGGTCTGGGCGCTGGCCAGCGCCACCCTGCTGGGCAGCGCACCCGAGCAGGTCATCGAGGGCACCCTGGTCGACATCACGCAGCGCAAGAACGCCGAGAGCCAGCTCGTCCACCAGGCCTACCACGACGCCCTGACCGGCCTGCCGAACCGCATGCTGTTCCAGGACCGTCTCACCCAGGCCCTCGGCCTGGCGCGGCGCCACCACCGCGGCCTGTCGGTGCTGTTCCTCGACCTCGACCAATTCAAGCTGGTCAACGACACGCTCGGTCACGCCGCCGGCGACCGCCTGCTGCAGACGGTGGCGGCGCGGCTGCGGCAGTCGGTGCGGAAGAGCGACACGGTGGCCCGGGTCGGCGGCGACGAGTTCAACCTGCTGCTCCCCGAGGTCGGCCGCGGCAGCCAGGCCGCCACGATGGCCGAGAAGATCCTGGCCACCGTCGCGCGGCCGGTGGAGGTGGACGGCCATCGCCTCTACATCACCACCAGCATCGGCATCAGCCTCTACCCGGCCGACGGCGCCGATGCCGAGGCGCTGCTCACCAGCGCCGACATCGCCATGTACCGCGCCAAGGAGCTGGGACGCAACGGTTTCCAGCTCTGCACCCCGGCCATGAACGCGCGCTCCCTGGAGCGGCTGACGCTCGAGAACGACCTGCGCCAGGGGATCGAGCGCTGCGAGTTCAGGCTCTTCTACCAGCCGCAGATCGACCTCGCCACCGGCCGCATCGCCGGGGTCGAGGCGCTGCTGCGCTGGCAGCACCCGAGCCGCGGCATCGTGTCGCCCGACGCCTTCATCGCGGTGGCGGAAGAGGCGCGCCTCATCGTGCCGATCGGCGAGTGGACGCTGCGCCGGGCCTGCAAGCAGGCGGTGGCCTGGCAGGCCGCCGGCCAGCCGGGGCTGCGCCTCGCCGTCAACCTCTCCGCCCTGCAGTTCCAGCAGCGCAACCTGCCGGCGGGGATCGGTCGCGTCCTCGAGGAGACCGGCCTCGACCCGCGCCACCTCGAGATCGAGATCACCGAGAGCGCGGCGATCCAGAACGCCGCGCTCACCGTCGAGGTGCTGTCGGCGCTGCGCGCCACCGGCGTGCGGATCGCCATCGACGACTTCGGCACCGGCCACGCCGCGCTCGCCTACCTCAAGCAGTTCCCGATCGACGCGCTGAAGATCGACCGCGGCTTCGTCGCCGACCTCGAGGCCAGCCAGGAGGACCGCGCCATCGTCACCGCGATCATCAGCCTGGCGCACGGCCTCGGCATCCGGGTCATCGCCGAAGGAGTCGAGACCGAGGGACAGCTGCGCTTCCTGGCCGAGAGCGGCTGCGACGAGTACCAGGGCTTCCTGCTCAGCCCGCCGCTGCACCCGGCGCTGCTGCCGCCGCTCTTCCGCTAGCGCCCGCGCATCTCACTTGACCAGCTGCTCGAGCTCGTTGGCGAGCGCGAGCAGCAGGCCTTCGTGGTCGCCGAGCCGGCTGGGGATCTCGATCATGACCTCGCCGCCCAGGTCCTCGGCGGCATCGCGCAGCCGCGCCGCGATGCTGCGCAAGCGATCCCTCACGTGCTGAGGGGTATCGCTCTCCGGACCCCTCGCGTCGTTCGCCACAGGCGCCGATGTCGGCGCCGGCGCCGGCGGCACGGGCGCGGACGGGTCGCGGGCCTCCGGATCGTCGTCGCTCATGCCCTCTACCTTACTGTAGTTCCCGGAGAGTCCGGTACCCGGCGATGCCGGAGATGCTGGAAGCATCGAGGGAGGCACAGGGGCATCGAGGCATCGGGGCATAGAATGCCGCCAGATGTCCGAGCCCCAGCCGGCCGCCATGGAGCCGTTCGAGTTCCTGCGCCGCCATCCGCCTTTCGACCGCCTCGGCGAACGGGAGCTGCGCCGCGTCGAGGACGCCCTCGAGATCAGCTTCGCGCCGCGCGGCGAGCTGGTGCTGCGACGCGGCGGGGCGCCCGGCGAGCACCTGTTCGTCATCCGGAAAGGCGCGGTGCGCCTCGAGCGCGACGGCCAGCTGGTGCGGGCGCTCGAGGAAGGGGACTGCTTCGGTCACCCCTCGTTGATCGGACGCGCCAGCCCGGTCGCCGACGCGGTGGCCGCCGAGGACACGCTGCTCTACCGCCTGCCGGCAGCGGTCTTCAACGCCCTCATGGAGGCGTCGCCCGCCTTCGCCGAGTTCTTCCTGCTCGACCTCGCCGCGCGCCTGCGGCGCTCGGTGGAGATCGAGCCCCTCGGTCTCGGCTCCGACCTCGCCATCCCCGCGCGCCAGCTGGCCGCGCGCCCGCCGGTCTTCGTGGAGGCCACGGCGACGATCGGCGACGCCGCCCGGCTGATGCGGTCCGCCGGCACCGGCGCGCTGCTGGTGGCGGGGAGCCCACCCGGCATCCTCACCGACCGCGACCTGCGCACCCGCGTCCTCGCCGAGGGCTACGGACCGGATCTGCCGGTGGAGCGGGCGATGACCAGGCCCGTGCTCACCCTGCCCGCCGGCGCCTCGCTCTTCGAGGTCCTGCTGTTCATGCTCGAGCACCACGTCCATCACGCGCCGCTCGAGGAGGACGGCAAGATCGTCGGCCTGCTCGGCGACACCGACCTGCTGCGCCTCCACCTGCGCAGCCCGCTGCACCTCATGCACGCGCTCGAGCGCCTGGGCGACCCGCGCGCCGCCGCGGGCTATGCGCGCGAGCTGGCCGCGATGGTCGAGGTGCTCGCCTGGAGCGGCGCCGACGCCGGGCAGATCGGGCGCATCGTGGCGCGGCTGAACGACGCCCTCACCGCCAGCCTGCTGCGCCTCGCCGAGCAGGACCTGGGGCCGCCGCCCTGCGCCTACGCCTGGATGGTGCTCGGCTCCGAGGGCCGCATGGAGCAGACCCTGATCACCGATCAGGACAACGCCCTGGTCTGGGAGGACGACACGCCCGCCGCCGCGGCCTACTTCGAGCGCCTGGCCCAGCGCGGCGTCGACGGCCTCCTCGCGGCGGCGTTCCCGCCCTGCCCGGGTGGCTTCATGGCGACGCGCTGGCGCCACCCACTCGCCGCCTGGCGCCGGCTGTTCCAGGAGTGGGTCGAGGACCCGCGGCCGCAGGCGCTGGTCGAGGCCTCGAGCTTCTTCGACTGCCGCCGCGTCCACGGCGCCCTCGGCATCGAGCCGCTCGACGAGGTCCTGCTACGCGCCGGCCGCGAGGGGATCTTCATGGCGCAGCTGGCGGCCGCGGCTCCGCCTGTCGCCAGTCGCGGCATCCCGGCCGGGAAGACCGCGCTGGGCTTCCGGCCGCCGATCGGCATGTTCCGCCAGCTGCGCGCCGAGCACGGCGGGGTGGACCTCAAGGCGGCCGGCATCATGCCGATCGTCGGCCTGGCCCGGCTCCACGCCCTCGCCGCCGGCTCGCGCGCCCGGCCGACGCTCGAGCGCTTGCAGGCCGCCGCCGCCGCGGGCACGCTGAGCGCCGCGGGAGCGGCGACCCTCGCGGAGTCCTTCCGCTTCGTGCTGCGCCTGCGCCTGCGCTCGCAGCTCGCGGCGCTGGGCCGGGGCGAGGCGCCGGCGCAGTCGGCGCGGCTGCAGGACCTGTCGGCCCTCGAGCGCCAGTACCTCAAGGAGACGTTCCTCGCCATCCGCGAGATCCAGGAGGCGACCGCGCTGCGCTACGGCGCCGACCGGGTCGTCTGAGGCGGGCGGAGCCGCCCATGGCCTGGTCCTCGCCGCCCTGGGACGAAGTCCTCTATGTCGCGCTCGACCTCGAGACCTCGGGCCTCGAGCCCCGCGGCGACGAGATCCTGTCGCTGGCGATGGTGCCCATCCGCGGCGGCGTCATCCGTTGTGGCGAACGGTTCGCCAGCCTGGTGCGCCCCGCCGATCCGGCCGGCCTGTCGCAGGAGGGGCTGCGCGCCCATCACCTCCTGCCGGCGGACCTCGCGGCGGCGCCGCCGCTCGCCGACCTGCTCCCCGAGGTGGAACGGCAGCTGCGCGCCGGCGTGCTGGTCCTCCACCACGCACCCCTCGACCTCGGCTTCCTGCGCCAGGCGTGGCGAGCGAGCGGGCGGCGCTGGCCGCGCCCGCGGCCGCAGGTGGTGGACACCGTCGTGCTCCTGCGGCGCCTCGAGATCCGTCAGCGCCTGCTCGCGCCCCACCCGGCACCCCTGCCGGCGTCCCTCCCCGCCGCCCGCGCCGCCCTGGGCCTGCCCGCCTACCCGAACCACGACGCCCTGATCGACGCGGTGGCGACCGCGGAGCTCTTCCTCGTCCTGCGCGCCCGCCTCGCGGCGCGGCGCCTGCGCGAGCTGCTGTAGCGCGCACGCCTCGTCTCGGTTCTGTCGCCCGGCGCCCGCGCTCTCGTCATCCTTTCGGCGGCTGGAACCGCCGCGCCCGCTTGTGCCAGCCCTCGGCGCGCAGCCATTCCTCGAGCGTGTGGAGATGGACCTCCGGGTACCGGCGCCGCAAGCCCGCGATGTCCGCCTGGAAGCCCGACTCGTTGAACCAGCGGAACATCTGGTACGCCTCCTTCCCCATCGCCAGCCGCACCACCGCCATCGGCTGCCGGCGGAACGCGACCGGCCGGCCCAGGACGCGGCTGAACACCGCGGCCGCTTGCGGGTTGGTCAGCTCGCTGCCCGCGATCTCGAGCTCGCTGCCGATGAATTCGGCCGGGCGCGCGAAGGCCAGAGCCGCGAAGGCGCCGATGTCGTCGCTGGCGATCGTCTGGTAACTCTTCTCGGGCCTTACGGGGTCCACGAGCTTGCCTTTCAAGATGCCGATCTCGACCTGGGCGACGTAATAGTTTTCCATGAAGGCGACCGGCCGGAGCATCGTCGCCGGCAGGCCAAGGCGGCGGAGGTGCTGCT
>DATNKH010000576.1:0-2424 GCA_035603475.1 Thermoanaerobaculia bacterium | reverse complement strand
GGCCGGCTGGAAGCTCAGCTTGCCGAATCCCAGGTTCGACTTGAACGGGGACGGGAAGACGCCGGTGAACTGGCCGAACTGGGGCCCAAAGCTCGAGTTGCCGAGCGTGACCGGCGTCGTCGCGGTTTCGTCCACGCCCTCGTACGCCAGGAAGAAATGGACCTTGTCCTTGACGATCGGCCCGCCGACCGAGGCGCCGGGCTGATTGCGCTTGTACTCCTGGTTGGTGGCCAGCGTCGAGAACTGGAAGCCCTGGGGCAGGGCATCGACCCACGCCTTCGGCTGGTAGTAGTCGAAGGCCTGGCCGTGGAAGTCGTTGCCGCCCGACTTGGTAACGGCGGAGATGATCACGCTCGAGGCCTTCTCGTACTGCGCGCCGTAGTTCTGGGTGATGACGCGGAACTCCTGCACCGCGTTCTGCGGGAACGGGTTGCCGCGGCTCGAGTCCTGTCCGACCAGGCCGCCCATCAGCACGTCGTTCTTCTGGCTGATGCCGTCGATGAAGACGTTGGTCTGCTCGGACGGCTGCGCGTCGGCGGCGATCACCTTGCGCTGCGGGTCCTTCGAGATCCTGACGCCGGGAGCGAGGGCCGCGAAGTTGAGGAAGTTGCGGTCGTCCTGCGGCAGGTTCTCGATCTGCTGCGTGGTGACGTTGGTCGCCGCCTCCGGGGTCTTCATCTCGATCAGCGTCTCGCCGGAGACGGTGATCGACTCGCTGAGGACCTGGGTCGGCGTCATCACGAACACGACGCTCAGGTTCTGCCCGACCAGGACCCTCACGGTCTCCGAGCGAGCCTCGAAGCCGGGCGCCGTCACCGTGATGCTGTACTCGCCCGGCGTCAGGCCGCCGAGCTGGAAGGACCCATCCGCGCCGGCGGTGACCGACTGGTGGAATCCCGATTGCGTGCCGGTGGCCTGGATCGTCGAGCCGCCGAGCACCGCTCCCTGCTCGTTCGTCACCTTGCCACGGATGGTCGCCGTCGACGTCTGGGCCGCCGCGGAGACCGCCAGCGCGCCGGCGAGCACCGCCCATACACAGGTCTTCAACGTTCGTTGCATGAGTCCCCTCCTTGTCTTCGTTCCGCGTTACAGGTTCCAGGATCCGTCAGAGCGATTGCCGGCGCCGCCGCAGGAGCCGCGCACCACCAGCTCGGTGGGCAGGGTCTCGTGGCGGCGCTGATGGGCGTTGCGCGCCTTGACCGAGCTCAGCAGGCGCTCCATGGCGCGGGCGCCGAGCTTGGCGATCGACACGCTGACCGAGGTCAGCGGCGGGGTCATGTAGCGCGCGATCGGGATGTCGTCGAAACCAGCCAGCGCCAGGTCCTCGGGGACGCGGACGCCGGCTTCGCGCAGCGCGTAGAGGCAGCCGATGGCCATCGCGTCGTTGGTGGCGAAGACCGCCGTCGGCCGGCCGACCATCGCGACGATGTGGCGCCCGGCGCGGTAGCCGGCCTCCTCGCTGAAGTCGCCGTCGATCTCGAGCTCCGGCGCGGCGTCGAGGCCCAGCGCCGCCACCGCGTCGCGGTAGCCGCGCAAGCGCTCGCGGGCGTCGTAGTTCTCGGCCGCGCCCTTGATCAGGGCGATGCGGCGGTGGCCGAGGCCGGCGAGGTGGCGCACCATGGCGAGGGCGCCGCCGTGGTTGTCGACGTTGATCGAGTCGAAGGAGGTGCCGTCCACCAGGCAGTTGAGCAGCAGGATCGGCAGCGTCTCGGGCAGGTTGGCCTCGAGGGTGTGCGCGTCGACGTCGGGCGACATGACGATCAGGCCGTCGACCCGGCCGCGCATGGCACGCAGCAGCGCCTTGATCTCGGCGCGGTCGTTGTGGGAGCTGGCGACCAGCAGGTGATAGCCGCTGCCGTGCGCGGTCGAGTCGATGCCGCGCATCACCTCGGAGAAGAACTCGCCGTGGAGGTCCGGGAGCAGCACGCTGACGGTGTGGGTCTCGTTGGTGATCAGGCTGCGCGCGGCGCCGTGGGGGGTGTAGCGCAGCCGCTCGGCGACCTCGAGGATGCGGCGGCGGGTCTCGGTGCGGACCGGCCCCTTGTCGTTGAACACCCGCGAGACGGTCGCGACCGAGACCTCGGCCTCCCGCGCGACCTCCTTGATCGTGGCGCTCATCCGCGAGCTCCTCCCTGCTGCAGAGACCGGCACGTCCGCACGCTCACGCTGTATCGCTTAACGGCAGTCCTCGCTGGATTGCCGATGTAACCGTTTACATTCTCGGTATCGTACGGACCCGGGCGCCGGGTTGTCAAGCGGCTGTCACTCCTTGGCCTCGCAGCCTGCCCGCTATACTGCGGTTCTCCCGGCGTGCCCGTGACAGATGCGCCTGACCTTCACTGATTCCAGGACCCGCACCATGGCCGCGGCGCTCGCGGCCGTTCTGGGCGCCGCGGCGGCGTGCGGGCGGGCGGCCGCACCGCC
>DATNKH010000575.1:0-15172 GCA_035603475.1 Thermoanaerobaculia bacterium | reverse complement strand
CATCTCAAGTGTCGACTGGAGAGGAGCCTATCCCGTGATGATGCGCCCGATGCTTCCGTCCGCCGCCGCCATCGTCTCGCACGGGTGCCTGAGCCTGTGCCTGCTGCTCCTGCTGCCTGCCGCCGGCCGCGCAGGTGCCATCGGCAACTCTGGTGCTCCTCCCACGGTCGCCGCCCCTGCACCCCCGGCGGCAACTGGCGCCCTCGCCGCTGCCCGCGGCTCCGCCTCTACCCACCTACATTCACTCTTCGACCGTGAGTGGGAGATGCGCCTCCGCGACGAGCCGCTCTTCGCCACCGAGGTCGGCCGGCACGAGTACGACGCGCTGTTGCCGGAGGTCGCCTATGCCGATCTCGAGCGCCGCCACCGGGCGCGGCAGGCGCTCCTGGTCGAGCTGGCGTCGATCGACCTCTCGCAGCTTCCCATCGCCGACGTCGTCAACGCCCAGATCTGGCGCGCCCAGCTCGAGGACCGCATCGCCGAGTTCGAGCTCGGAAGTTACCAGATGCCGTTCAACGCCGACTCGGGCTTCCACACCGGCTTCGCCATGCTCCCCGACCGGATGCCGTTCGCCACCCGGCGGGACTACGAGAACTACCTGAGCCGCCTGCGCGCCTGGCCGCGCTACGTCGGCCAGCAGATCGAGCTGATGCGGATGGGCATCCGGAGAGGCTTCACCGTGCCGCGGGCGACGCTCACGGGCTACGAGCGGACGATCTCGGCGCACGTCGTCGACGACCCGGCGAAGAGCGTCTTCTACAAACCGTTCGAGCACTTCCCGGAGGCCATGCCCGAGGCCGAGCGCCAGGCTCTCCGCGAGGAGGCCCGCGCCGCCATCCTCGACGGCGCGGTGGCCGGCTACCGGCTGTTGCTCGATTTCTACCGCGCCGAGTACCTGCCGCATGCCCGCGCCACCATCGGCGCCTCGGAGCTGCCTGACGGCCGCGCCTACTACGCTCACCAGATCCGCCACTTCACGACCCTGGATCTCTCCCCGGAGGAGATCCACCGCATCGGCCTCGCCGAGGTCGAGCGCATCGCGGGCGAGATGCAGGCGGTCATCCGCCAGGTCGGCTTCGAGGGCGACTTCGCCGCGTTCGTGCACTTCCTGCGCACCGACCCGCGCTTCTACCCGAAGACCGGCGAGGAACTGCTCAAGGACGCGGCGTGGATCGCCAAGCGGATCGACGGCAAGCTTCCTTCGGAGTTCAAGACGCTGCCGCGGCTGCCCTACACCGTCCAGCCGGTCCCCGATCACCTGGCTCCCAAGTACACCGCCGGGCGTTACGTCCAGTCACCGGCCGGCAGCACCCGGCCCGGGATCTACTGGGTCAACACCTACCAGCCGGAGACCCGCCCGCTGTACGACCTCGAGGCGCTCACCCTCCACGAGGCGGTGCCCGGCCACCACCTGCAGATCGCGCTCAGCCAGGAGCTCGCGGACCTGCCCGACTTCCGCCGCTACTCCTACCTCTCGGCTTTCGGGGAGGGCTGGGGCCTGTATTCGGAGTGGCTCGGCCTCGAGATGGGCTTCTACACCGACCCCTACAGCAACTTCGGCCGCCTCACCTACGAGATGTGGCGCGCCTGCCGGCTGGTCGTCGACACCGGCATCCACGCCCAGGGCTGGACCCGCCAGCAGGCGATCGACTACCTCGCCGCGCACACCGCCCTGCCGCTGCACGAGATCGAGACCGAGACCGACCGCTACATCTCGTGGCCGGGCCAGGCACTCGCCTACAAGCTCGGCGAGCTCAAGATCAAGGAGCTCCGCCGCAGGGCCGAGAAGGCGCTGGGCCCGTCTTTCGACGTCCGCCGGTTCCACGACGTCGTCCTCGGCAGCGGCGCCGTGCCGCTCGCCGTCCTCGAGCAGAACGTCGACCGGTTCATCGCCGCGCAGACCGCGCGCCCCGGACCGTGACGGGCGAAGTGTCCTGGCTCGGTTGACCTTGCCTCCCTCCCGCCGTTTGGGCGAGGGTCCGCAGTCCTACGCCGCCGGCCTTTCGACTTGGACCCCTCGCCCAAACGGAGGGAGGGAGACAAGGGCAATCGAGCAATCAGGACACTTCCGAGGGTCAGTTGCCTTCGCCGCCGGGCGGCGGATTGGCGGGCACCGCGGGAGTGCCGGGCGGCGGCGGCGGACCGCCTTTCTGCGGCATCTTCTCGCCTTCCTTCGGGATGTAGAAGGGACGCTGCTGGTACCAGGGCAGGGTGGTGATGGTGGACCAGCGGGCGCTGTACTCGCGGGCGGGCTCGGTGCCGGCGACGAAAGCCTCCTTGACGACCTTCGGGCTGCCCTGGCCGGCGAGCAGGCCGCTGTAGTAGTCGACATCGCGGAAGACCACGCCCGGCGGCGGCGAGAAGGTCTCCCCCTTCTGGATCCAGCCGTTCTTCAGGCCGTCCTCGACGATGCCGCGCCACATCGGCAGGGCGGCGACGGCGCCGCTCATCCCCTGGCCGAGGGAGCGCTTCACGTCGTAGCCGATCCAGGTAAGGATGGTATAGCGGGGCGAGAAGCCCACGAACCAGGCGTCGGTGAAGTCGTCGGTGGTGCCGGTCTTGCCGGCCAGGTCGAGCGGCAGGTCGTTGATCGCGTAGGCGGTGCCGCGGTCGATCACCCCTTCGAGCATGTGGGTCAGCACGTAGGCCACCGCCGGATCGCTCGAGGTGTAGGCGGTGGGGAAGTGCTGCTCCAGCACCTGCCCGTCCGGCGACGAGATGCGCTCGATCATGTACGGCTCGATGTGGGTGCCCTGGTTGGCGATCGCGGCGTAGGACGCGGCGAGCTCGAGCGGCACCAGGTCGGTCGCGCCGAGCGCGGTGCTCGGGTACGTCGGTAGGAAGGTGCGGATGCCGCAGCGGTGGGCGAACGACACCACCTTGGCGCCGCCGACGAGGTCGAGCAGCTTGACCGCCGGCACGTTGATCGACTGCTCGAGCGCCCGGCGCAGAGTCACGATGCCGTAGTGCTTGTGGTAGTAGTTCTGGGGCCAGTAGCTCAGCTTGCCGTCGGCGCCGATGAAGCCGGTCGGCGCATCGAGCAGGGTGTCGGCGGGCGTCCAACCCTGCTCGAGGGCGGCGCCGTAGACGAACGGCTTGAACGCCGAGCCCACCTGGCGGCGCGCCTGGGTGATGCGGTTGAACTTGTTGCGCGCGAAGTCCCAGCCGCCGACCAGGGCGCGGATCGCCCCGGTGCGCGATTCGATCACCAGCCCGGCGGCCTCCATCCGCGGCTGCTGCTCGAGCATCAGCTGCATCGCGTGCATCGCGGCGTCGGCCGGCGGCGGGCTCGGGGCCTTCCTGCCTGCCCGGGCGGGCTTGGCGGCCTTCAGATCGACGGGCTCGAAGCGGAACCAGGCCACCATGCCGCGGCGCAGCAGGTCGGCGGGGTGGAGGTGGCCGGTCCAGGCCATGCCCTTGCCCTCGAGCGAGAACTCCTGCTTGCCGATGCGCACGCGGGCGGCGGCGCGGTCCGCGGACAGCACGATGCCCTGGTACCAGCGGCCGGGCACCGGGCGTCCCTGCGCCAACGCCGCGGGCAGGGCCTGCTGCTCGATGGCGTTGTCGTCGAGCTGGCCGATCGGGCCGCCCCAGCCGCGGCGGTGATCGACGTGGAGCAGGCCGGCCCGGATGGACTGCTCGGCGGCGCGCTGGATGCGGGGGTCGAGCGTGGTCTGCAGCTGCAGGCCGCCCTCGTAGAGCATGTTGGCGCCGTAGTTGATCTCCAGGTACTTGCGGATCTCCTCGCCGAAGAACGGCGCGAAGCTCTCCTCCGGCTGCTGCGAGGTCACCAGCAACGGCTGCGCGACCGCCTTCTGGTAGGTGTCGGCGGTGACGAAGCGGTTCTCCAGCATGCGCCGCAGCACCCGGTTGCGCTGCCGCAGAACCAGGTCGGGCTCGCGGTACGGGCTGTAGCGGCTGGGGGCCGGGATGATGCCGATCAGGGTGGCCGCCTCGGCGAGGGTGTCGGCCTTGGCCGGCTTGCCGAAGTAATAGCGCGACGCCGCCTCGATGCCGTAGTTGCCGTGGCCGAGGTTCACCAGGTTGAGATAGAGGGTGATGATCTGCTGCTTGCTGAAGCTCTTCTCCAGCTCGACGGCGACCAGCGACTCCTCGATCTTGCGCCGCCACTTGCGCTCGCGGGTGAGGAAGAGCGTGCGGGCGAGCTGCATCGAGATCGTCGAGCCGCCCTCTTTCATCCGCCCGGCGCGCAGGTCGTCGAGCGCGGCGCGGGCGATGCCCATGGCGTCGATGCCGCCGTGGCGGAAGAAGTTGCTGTCCTCGGAGGCGAGCAGCGCCTGCTCGATCAGGGGCGGGATCTCCCCCTCCTTGAGCATCATCCGGCGCTCGCGCGCGAAGGAGGCGAAGACGCGGCCGTCGACGGCGAACAGCTGCGTCACCAGGTTGGGGGTGAAGTTGGCGAGCGCGCCGACCTGCGGCACGTGGATGAGCGCGGCGACGCTCACCCCGACGCCGGTGCCGGCCACCAGCGCCACGGCCAGCGGCCAGGTCCAGCGGATCCAATGCCGGCGCCGCTTGCGGACGCCGGGCACGGGGCGGCGGCGGTCCTGCGGCTGGGCGGCGTGCTCCACGCCGATCATTATAGGGGCAGACGGGTGCCGGCGCCCTTGGCGGCACTGGCAGTGCCAGGTGGGCGCGTCGTCAACACCCTGGCCGCGGCGGCGGTTCCGCGTCCGTCCGCCAAGTCACGGTTCGGAGACGCCAGGGATCGCGTCTCTGCTCGCCGCGGCTTCGTCGATGAGCCTCGCGAATCTCGTGGCGGGGTCGATCGAGCGCTCCACCGCCTGCCGGAGCTCGTCGATCGCGGCATGCAGGTTCTGAAATGCGGCCGCCAGCTGAGGGTCGTCGAGTCGATTCGGGCCTCGTCGCTGGTGCGCCAGGGGCGATGCGTCCAGCGTGCGGACGAGATGGAAGAAGTCTTCGGGCTCCACCGTCAACTGCCGCAGCATCCTCTCGAGGGTATGAAGCTTCATCAGTTCCTTCCCCGCCTCGTATCTGGAGAGCTGGGCGCGCCCGATGCCACAGCTGTCGGCGAACTCGGCTTGGGAGAGGCCTTGCTTCCGGCGCAGGATCGCGAGGGCCTGTCCTATGTTTTGGAATGACATTTCACGTACCGTGACCGGTATGAGTATGACCGATAAGGCAAGTAAATTGAAGTCTAGCGTGCCGAATTAGGCATGAATCTAGATTGCCGATCTAGGCACATCGTGATGAATGCTCAGGGGATTTCGGTCATGGTACCTTCTTCGCTGCCATTGCTGCGGACACACCTCGCAGACGCTGCAAGGTACGGCCTTCTCTGTCCAGTGTCTGGAAAGGCTCATTTGTACCGATAAATGATCCTTGATGCTTGCAGCGGAAAGATACCTGATAGGATGCCGACCGGGTCATGACGGCGCTCCTCTTCATGTTCATGGGACTACGGCTTCCACCCCCTGCCGGCTATACTTTGCTCGATGAGCACGACGAGCCTGACGAGCCTGCTGACGGAAGCGGCACCGCCCGCACTGGGCCCGTACCGGGTGCGGGACTATGACCAGCTGCCGGATCAGCCGCGCCACGAGCTGGTGTTCGGGAGGCTGTACGTGACTCCCAGCCCGCTCCCGCCGCATCAGGTCGTCTCCGAGGTACTCGGGCAGCTGCTCGATCGGATCGCCGACGCTGCCGACGGCCGCTTGTTGCGCGCCCCGCTCGACGTCGTGCTGGCGGACCACTCGGTCGTCCAGCCGGATTTCATCTATTTCTCACCAGCGCGTGTCCCGAGTCTAATCAAGCGCATCGAGGTCGCTCCTGACCTCGTGGTCGAGATCCTCTCCCCTCGTACAGCCCGGTTCGACCGGACCAAGAAGCGGAACCTGTATGCCTTTTCCGGTGTCAAGGAATACTGGTTGGTCGACCAGGGGCGGCGGCAGATCGAGTTCCTGATCAACGCAGCCGGTAGCTTCGTGGCGGCGGCCCCAGTCTCGGGCAGGTATCGATCTCCAGTGATCCCCGAGATCGTTCTCGACGTCTCCCAACTCTGGGAGCTGGTGGACGCCAAGCTGCGCCACTGGTAGCCCGGACGGTGAGGCTCTCGCTGCCGTTCGCGGCGGAGCGGCGGCAGTGCGATCCGCGCGGGCGCCGGGCGGCCGTGCTGGTGCACGGACCGCCCGGCAGGATGATCCGGCGCTGACTCAGCAGCAGACGTAGAAACTGCCGCAATACGTCGGCGTGTGGCCTCCCGCGATGGCCTTCAGCTTGTCGCCGAGCTGGCTGTCCTTCTCGAGCAGCCTCAGCGTGTCCTTCGTCAGGGTGAGACGCTTGGTGACTTGCTTCTTCATGACCTTGGCCTCCGTTCTGCCCGCGTTGGCACGGGCCTGCTTAAATCTGTGTGGAACGCGGATGGTAGCGGGACGGCGACAACGGCGACGGCAGCGGCTTGCCGCTGCCGGGTCCCGGTGATACAACAGGACACCCGTGGCGGACCCATCGACGACCCCCGTCTCGCCGTTCAACCCTGCCGCAGCCCAGGTGCCGCGCGACGGGCCCGGGTGCAGCAAGCCGCTGCTGATCGGGTGCGGCTTCCTCCTGCTGCTGCTGGTCGTGGGGGTCGTGGTGATCAGGATCGAGGCGCCGGCCATCTTCCGCTGGACGTTCCGGGTGGCCGAGACCAGCCTCACCCCGCGCCTGCCGGCCGACACCACCCCCGGGGAGCGCCAGCGCCTGCACCAGGCGTTCGAGGCGGCGGGCCGCTCCATCGGCACCGACCAGGCAGATCTCGCCAACCTGCAACGCGTGCAGCGGGAGATCATGGCCCTGAGCGGGTCGCAGGCGCCGCTCACCCACCAGCAGGTGCGCGAGCTGACCGAGGCCCTCGAGGCGGTGGCGCACAAGCGCGGAGCGCCGGCGCCGGGAGCGGGCCCGGGCCGCCCCCCAGGCCAGCCCGCGTCGCCCCCGGGCGGGCAGCCGCGGCAGCCGTCCGGCGCCGGTCCGCGGCCGCCGGCGCCCCCCGGCGCCATCGCGCTGGCAGCGCCGCCCCGTTGACCGCGGTCGGCGCCTCCGCCCCGCCAGGAACAAACGGCCCGCGGCCGTCGTTAGAATGACGGCAATGGGCGACTTCCGCATCGTGTCGAACTTCGAGCCGCAGGGCGACCAGCCGGCGGCGATCGCCGACCTCGCCGAGGGTCTGCGGCGCGGCGACCGGGAGCAGGTGCTGCTCGGCGTCACCGGCTCGGGCAAGACCTTCACCGTCGCCAAGGTCATCGAGGCGGTCAACCGGCCCACCCTGGTGCTCTCCCACAACAAGATCCTCGCCGCCCAGCTCTTCCAGGAGTTCCGCAGCTTCTTCCCCGACAACGCCGTCGAGTACTTCGTCTCCTACTACGACTACTACCAGCCCGAGGCCTACGTCCCGCAGACCGACACCTACATCGAGAAGGAGACCACCATCAACGAGGAGATCGACCGCCTGCGGCTGCGCGCCACCAAGGCGCTGTTCGAGCGCCGCGACGTGCTGATCGTCGCCTCGGTCTCCTGCATCTACGGCCTGGGGTCGCCGGAAGCGTTCTTCGGCATGCTGCAGTTCTTCGAGCGCGGCGCCACCGAGGGCCTCGACCGCGTGCTCAAGCGCCTGGTCGACATGCAGTACCAGCGCACCCAGCTCGACCTCTACCACGGCGCCTTCCGCGTGCGCGGCGACGTGCTCGAGATCCTTCCGGCCTACGAGGAGCTGGGCATCCGCGTCGAGTACTTCGGCGACGAGATCGAGCGCATCACTCGTTTCGACGTGCTGCGCGGCGACACCGTCGCCGAGGTCGAGCGGCTGGCGCTCTACCCGAAGACCCACTACGTCACGCCGCGCGAGCGCCTCGAGCGGGCGGTCGTCACCATCCAGGCCGAGCTCGGCGAGCGCTTGGCCCTGCTCGAGGCGGAGGGCAAGCTCCTCGAGCGCCAGCGTCTCGAGCAGCGCACCCGCTTCGACCTCGAGATGCTCAAAGAGATCGGCTACTGCCACGGCATCGAGAACTACTCCCGCCACCTCTCGGGGCGGGCGCCGGGCGAGCCGCCGCCGACGCTGTTCGACTACTTCCCCGACGACTTCCTGCTGGTGCTCGACGAGAGCCACCAGACCATCCCGCAGGTGCGCGGCATGTACTTCGGCGACCGCTCGCGCAAGCAGACGCTGGTCGATTTCGGCTTCCGCCTGCCGTCGGCGCTCGACAACCGGCCGCTCAACTTCGACGAGTTCGACGCCCTCGTCGGCCAGCGCATCTACGTCTCGGCCACCCCGGCACCCTGGGAGCTCGAGCGCACCGGCGGCGTGGTCGTCGAGCAGCTGATCCGGCCGACCGGGCTGCTCGACCCGGTGATCGAGGTGCGGCCCGCCCAGGGGCAGGTGGACGACCTGGTGGGGGAGGTGCGTAAGGTCGTGGAGCGCCGCGAGCGCGTGCTGGTGACCACCCTGACCAAGCGCATGGCCGAGGAGCTCACCCAGTACCTGGCGGAGCTCGGCATCAAGGTCCGCTACCTGCACAGCGACGTCGAGACTCTGGAGCGGGTCGAGATCGTCACCGCGCTGCGGCGCGGCGAGTTCGACGTCCTGGTCGGGATCAACCTCCTGCGCGAGGGCCTGGACCTGCCGGAGGTCTCGCTGGTGGCCATCCTCGACGCCGACAAGGAGGGCTTCCTGCGCAGCGGCACGTCGCTCATCCAGACTTCCGGCCGCGCCGCCCGCAACCTCAACGGCCGGGTGGTCTTCTACGCCGACCACCTCACCGACTCGATGCGGCGGGCGATCGACGAGACCGAGCGCCGCCGGCGCAAGCAGGAGGACTACAACCGGCGCACCGGCATCGAGCCGCGGAGCATCCTCAAGGACATCCACAGCCCGCTGGTGGCGATGAGCAACCTCGACTACTACTCGGTGGGGCCGACCCAGCTGCTCGAGGTCGCCGAAGGGCTCGAGCTGCCGCTCGCAGAGCGCATCTCCAAGCTCGAGAAGGAGATGAAGGCGGCCGCCAAGCGCCTCGAGTTCGAGGAGGCGGCGGCGCTGCGCGACCGGCTGCGGGAGCTGCGCGAGATCCAGATCTACGCGGGATAATCCCTTCAGCCCGCGGCACCTCGTCCCCGCGCGCCGAGCACCCCGAGCACCCATGGAAGATCCGCCGTCGCCCCGGGATTCCGAGACCCTGGCCGCCCGCATCCGCGAGCTGCCCGACCGGCCTGGCATCTACATTTTCAAGGACGCCGCCGGCAAGGTCCTCTACGTCGGCAAGGCCGGCTCGCTGCGCAAACGCGCCGCCTCCTACCTGTCGCGCGAGCACGAGCCGCGCCTCGCGGCCATGGTCTCCGAGGCGGCCGACGTCGAGTTCGTGGTCACCGACTCGCCGGCCGAGGCGCTGCTCCTCGAGAACAACTGGATCAAGCGCCGCAAGCCGCGCTACAACATCCTGCTGCGCGACGACAAGACCTATCCCTACCTCAAGCTCACCGTCCAGGAGCCGTTCCCGCGCATCGCCTTCACCCGCCGCATCCTCGACGACGGCGCCGAGTACTTCGGGCCCTTCCTCCCCGGCGGCCTGGCGCGCAAGGCGATCAAGCTGGTGCAGAAGCTCTTCCTGGTCCGCGTCTGTCACATCGAGGTCGACGGCTCCCTGCCGCGCCCCTGCCTCTACTACGGCATGCACCGCTGCCTGGGACCGTGCGTCGCGGCCCTGACCACTCCTGAGCTCTATGCCGAGGCGGTGCAGCAGGCGCGCCTCTTCCTGGCGGGGCGCAACGACGTGCTGCTGCGCCGCCTCAAGCGCGAGATGTGGGAAGCCGCCGAGGCCACCGACTACGAGCGCGCGGCGAGGCTGCGGGACACCCTGGCCGAGGTCGAGGCCATCGGCGAGCGCCGCAAGCTCTCCTCGGTCGCCGGCGAGGACGTCGACGTCTACGGCGTCCACATCGCCGCGGGCCACGCCGCCGTGGCCATCCTGGTGATGCGCGGCGGCCAGGTCCTCGACCGCCGCGAGCTCTTCTGGGAAGGAGTGGGCCACATCTCCCCCGAGCTCCTCCTCTCCCAGGTCGTGCCGCAGATCTACGACCGCACCACCTTCATCCCGAAGGAGATCCACCTGCCCGCCCCGATCGAGGACGAGGAAGCCCTGCTAGCCTGGCTCTCGGAGCGCAAGGGCGAGAAAGTCTACCTCCGCATGCCCTCGCGAGGCCCCAAGGCCGAGCGCCTGGCCCTCGCCCGCCACAACGCCGAGATGGCCCATCGCCGCCGTTTCCGCGGCCAGGAGATCCCCCCCGGCGCCGCCGCCCTCGAGCGCCACCTCTGCCTCCTCGACCCCCCGCGCCGCATCGAAGGCTTCGACATCTCCCACTTCCAGGGCGGCGAGACCGTAGCCTCCCTGGTCGTCTGGGAAGAAGGCAAGATGCGCAAATCCGACTACCGCACCTTCAACATCCGGGGGCTAGACCAAGCCGACGACTTCGCCGCCATGCGCCAAGCCGTAGACCGCCGCTACCGCCGGAGGTTAGAGGAGCTGGGAGAGATGCCCGACCTCATCCTCATCGACGGCGGCCGGGGCCAGCTGAACGCTGCACTGGCCGCGTTGGAGGAGCTCGGAGTGGAGGAGACGCCGGTGGTGGCGCTGGCCAAGAGGGAGGAGGAAGTGTACGTGCCGGAAAGGCCCGAGCCGCTGGCGCTGCCGCGGGAGGACGCCGGGCTGCGGCTCTTGCAGCAGGTCAGGGATGAAGCTCACCGCTTCGCGGTGTCGCGGCACCGGCGGCGGCGGTCGGCACGGACCTTACATAGCAAGCTGGATGACCTGGCTGGGATCGGGCCGCATCGGCGGAAACGGCTGCTTACGCACTTCGGGAGCTTGGAGAAGGTGCGGGCGGCTCCACCCGCGGAGCTGGTTGGCGTGCTAGGACCTACCCTGGGCGCGAGGGTGTTCGAGCAGCTGCACCCGGTGGCAGTTGCCGATGAACCGGCCGGCATTACCTCCGTGGAGCAAGACTGAAGAGCATGGTCGAGTAGCGCTGGTCTCGCGCCCTCACGGACCCGGACGTGAGGCTCTGGCTCATCCGGCTCTTACGACCCGGCCTCCCGGAAACACCCCCGAGTTCCCACAGCACGAAATAGCGTCGGGTTCCGCCGCGCGATGCGCCCCGGCCAGTGGGCTGAGGCACGCCGGCGGCGTCGCAGCCTTTTGTACTTCCGACGTGCCCATGCGGCCAGCACCTCGTTGAGTTGCTGGAGGACCCGAACACACTGCGAGCGATAGAACCGCCCGTAGTAGTTCATCCAGCCACGGACCGTAGGGTTGACGAGTTGCGCCAGATCCTCCCGGGACTGGTTGTTCCAGGAGCCCGGGTGTCCGGCCGAGTGGCCCGCCCGGCCTCGCGGAGGTGGAAAAGCTTTGGCGTGTCCGTCTATGAGAAATAACGGCGCCACGCTAATCGCTTAGGCGCCGCCGACGAGGCCCAACGCAGGCAGCGCAAACGGCAGCAACAATACCAAGTTCCGTGGAGGAGAAAATGAGGCAGGCGAGACAGGATCATGGAAACAGGCTCCACCACGGGCACCGGTACCCTCCATACAGTCTCTAAACGAGGCCTCCAAGGTGCACATTCTCTCACCCTGGATCTTCCTGCTCTTGATCGCTGCCCAGCCGGAAGCGACGCCTGCCGCAAAGCGTCCGATAGTCGGAAGACTTGTGGACTTCGATCGCCTAGCCGCAGCCGAGCGCACAATCGCACGGCAGAAGCTGAAAGCAGCAACAATAGCAACTTCGGCTGCAGCCGCTAATGCCGACCTTCGTCGCAAGCAAGTCGAGGCCGCAGCCGCTAATCTGGCACAAGCGAAGAGAGAAGCGCACGAAATCGCCGCCCGTTATTCTAAATCGTTGGACTCAGGAGGCATCAGTGCTCCAGGTGGTGATTTGAAAGGAACGCTTCCGCTTTCGCTTGCGGGCATGAAGCGAGCACATGATGTGTTGGCTGACACCAAACAAAAGGCTAGCGAGGCTAGCACCTCTAGAGTTCGCCTCCAACAGCATGAGTCCGATGTCCGTCAATACCTCCAGACCGTCTCTGCAAGCGCGTCGCGACTGGTACAGAAGCGCTATCCGAGGCTCTCGAAGAGTCTTTCACCCTATCGTGACATGGATGTCGCGCTTGGGACGTTACTGGTATTTCGCAAGGACACCGGTGTCTCGCAGCCGTTGCGTGTCGCCCTCGAACGCGCCGGTTGGCTGGTGAAGATCGCAGACAAGAATGGCACATGGGCACAAGTTGCGCTTCCCCGCGACCAATTTCTCGTACCTCACGACGCTAGAGAGCTGGATCGGCTACTTGGCAGCCTGCTATCGGTGCCAGGGGTCGGCAGCGTAATGCCAAACACGCTATTGTACCCTCTTGGAAACTTTCAGGCTGAGTCGCAGTGCTTCAGCGACATAGCTGCTGGAACGGCGCCGACATCTGACTGTCTAGCCGCAGCTCAGGCGTTGCATCTTCCGGAGGCGCTGGCCCTCCTCTCGCGCTTGCCGGCGACCCTAAAGCGCTCTTCCGTCAGTGTCGCAGTCCTTGACGCCGGTTTTACTAAAGAGAGCAGTGCATGCATTCAGGTCAACGCTACACATGGAGACAACGTCGAAGCAGTAATTAAGTTCGCCACCGGAAGGTGGATGACCCCTTCTCCGATCACTATTGAAGTCCACCCCTGTGCTCCCAGCACGGAGAGTGTCACGCCCTTAGCGTCAGAGCAGCAGGTGTACATTGATTTTGCCGCATTTCTGGGTGTACTGCCATTCATGGCCACAGGAGTAACCGTCACAAACGTAAGCTTGGGCTACAACGAGGCGATGCAGCGTGATGTTTCACACATACCCGTCACCCTTTTCGAGGATCGCGCGAAACACGAGCACGACAGACTCGCGATTGTCGGTCGTCAATGGACCGCTCTAATTGTCTCTGCAGCTGGTAATGATCAGTCTTGCCCCATATCCTACAAGGCGACATGGTCGAGTCCCCTTAATGCGGCCGCAGACGTGTTGCCAATTCAAGTCGTTGGATCACTGAAGTTTGACCCTACAACCTCTTCCTGGTCTCCAGATAAGCGCTCCAACGATTCAGATGCGGCCCTCTTCGCACCCAGCGCAGAGGACAAAGGCTACTGCTACAGGAATCTGAGTGTCCCCTTCGTAGAGACGTCGTACGCAACGCCATACGTCACCGGCATTGTCGCACTAGTCGCCGCTGTAACTGAGGACAGTGAGCCTTCGACGGTCCTTCGCGAGATCATCAGGCAGACGGCCCGCAACGGAATGCCGAATGCCTTCGAGGCGGTCGTGTGCGCGCTGCATCGAAAGGATCCGACGCTGTTCGCGCTGTTGCGCAACATGCCGGGAGCAGAGATTATAGCGCACCTGCAGCATACATACGGCGCCTTTTTTGCTGGCGCCCTCAGTGACGACGCATTGGCCGCATTCGTGGCCGCGAAAGATGCGCAGAACTCATGGGGACCGATCTGTCAACATCCGTAGCCTGAGCGCTCCGGAAAGGAGGAAGGCGATGTTTATTACGAAGCGAGTGTTGGCCGTCATGGTGGCTGGTGTGATGTTCTCGATCGTCAGCGCCAAGGGCGTCGAGGCGCAAGACCAATCTGCTATAAAGGTTTATGCGGATTGTGCGCCAGGAGTGGTGTCACCTACGGCAGCGCCTTGCGTCATTAAGGACCTGGCCCCACTCGTTGGCGCTTTCAATCGCACGGGGGAACTCAAAGCTAACCCTTGGGTGCAGACGATCGCCACGGAAACTGGTACACGCTTCTTCGGCTCTAAGGGAGATAACCTTGAGATCGTCTGTCTGCGGGACAGCGGGAACGATCATGGGTGTGATCTCGATATCAGTGAAAAAACGCGGCAGCTTCTTGTCCTGCAGCAACTGAGTGAGGTGCTTCAGGGGCTCGGCAAGCCGTCACCGAATGCGGCCCCTGAAAGCGGAGGCACCGTCATGGAGGTACGGGAGTTCTGTTTGAGCGAGACGCGGGCAACTGTCACAGTGCAGGTGGCCCAGAAAGATACGACTCCCCCCACCGCAACTGGTTGTAAGGGACGCAGACACTATCTTCTGTTTGACAATCGTGACGGCAAAGCCGCGGCGATAACCGTGGAGACCGGGCCACCAGAGCATTTCTTCCTGTCTGCCAACGTTCCCGTCACGAAGGTCGACGAGCTCAAGTACGACACGAGTGCGCACTCGCTCGTTGAGCGAAAGACTCCCAGCAGCCTCTTCGCGGCGCTTAACTATGCGTTCGGTGATGTTGTCGACAACAGCCCATCGTGGAACGTGGCGAAGCGACTGTTCATCACGATCATGGCGTGGACCTCTCATCCGCTGGAGAGGTTCGGCGTTGGAGGCGGAATAAAGCTGTGGAAGTTCGGTGATTATCTCGATCTCTCCACGCTAACATTCTTCGTGGCCAGATCCTGGAACACTACTGATACCGCTCCAACGGGATCGACGCTTCGGGTTGGCACGCACTACACGTCAGAGTGGCAGGTCGGCCTGGGTTTCGATGTCAAAACAGCCCTTGGTTGGCTGAAGAAGTGAGGGGCCCTTGCTTTGGAGCTTTGGCCTGGATCGTGCGGCACAGTTTAAGCGGGCTCCTGGCTCAGGGAAAACCGGAATGAGGTACTTAAGACCCTCCGACAGTGGCGGCCGTGGCGGCCCTTGGTATAGGGGGAGACACCAAGGGCGGCCGTCCGGTCGCCAATGAACAACGGAAGAGCCGGACGACCGCCAGTCCCTGAGTATGAGGAGAAAGCTCTCCCTGCGGCGCAGCCGGCCGAGAAGCGCAGTCGCCGTCGCCTCGTCGCCGGCGAGGTCGGCGCGGATCCGGACGAACTCGCGAGGCCCTCGGCGGCATGCAGAAGCCCAAACCGTATATGGCAATATAGTAATGTGGCGATCTTGTTATCTGGAGCCACCTTCATCGACAGACTGGATCAGCAGGGGGCACTTTTCCTTGAGCTCTCCTTAGCAGCCCGTGGTGAAAGTGCCTGATTCCATTGATGTCGCGACCCTTGCCCGGTAGAATTGGGGGTAGGTCAAGAAGGAGCTCCCGGCATGGCGATGGGCAAGCGCAAGCGGCAGCGGCAAACGTCTTTGTGGGTGGAAA
>DATNKH010000574.1:0-8120 GCA_035603475.1 Thermoanaerobaculia bacterium | reverse complement strand
GCGGGCCACCTCGTCCGTGCGCACCTCGATTCTCGGGACGGACAGAGCGTCGAGGTCGACCTGGTCTACGAACCCGTCGCGGACATCGAGCCGCCGCCGAAGATCGAAGGGATCGAGGTCGAATCGCTTGCCGAGCTGCGGGCGAGCAAGTTGACCTGTATCCTCTCGCGCTCCGAACCTCGCGATCTCGTCGACCTCTACTTTCTCGACCAGGCCGGGTATCCTCCGGCTCGAGACCTGGACTTGGCCCTGCGCAAAGACTCCGGGATCGATCCGGGGGTGCTGGCGTGGCTGATCGCTCAGTTTCCGACCAGTCCCTTGCCGACGATGTTGCAGCCCCTCACCTCAGACCAGCTCGAAGGGTTTCGCGACCTCCTCGCTGAGAGCTTCCGCCGCAACGCACTCGGCACGTAGCGTCATCGGCCCGCACACGGCGGGCTCCCGCGCGAGTGCGGCCGGCGCCTATTGCCTACCGCTGGAACGCGTAGGAGGCCTTGAAGAACAGCGTCCGGCTGGCAGGGAGGAGGCGGCCGCTGGCGTCGACGATGGCCTTCTCGTCGTCATAGCCTAGGTAGAGGACGGTCTGCCAGTTGAGGCGGTAGCCGAAGAGGGCCGAGAGCGAGCGGGCGTCGTCGCGGGGGGTGACGGCGGCGAGGTAGAAGCCGGGGCGGCGATCGACGCGCACGTCCTGGCCGACGAGCCGGAGGAAGGTGCGCGCATCGAAGCAGTAGACGATGCGCACCCTGGCGACGTCGGCGTAGAACAGGCGGCCGCTCTGGCCGCCGACGGTCACGTTCAGCCAGTTGTAGGTGCCGTAGAGGTCGACGGCGAGGTGGTCGGTCGGGCGCACGGTGAACTGGCTCACGACACTGCCGCCGCGGCCCGGACGCACGTTGTCGAAGTCGATCTCCTGGCCGAGGAAGCCGCTGAGCGAGACGGAGAACGCCGGCACGGGCGTCGCGTTGAAGGTGTAGAGGAGCTGCCGGCGGTTGAAGAGCTGCGAGCTGGCCCGCACGCGGTCGTCGTTGAGGTCGAGCTCGGCGTAGCCGCTCCAGATGCCGTTCATGCCGACGCCGGGCTGCACCCGGCGCAGCAGCGGGGCGCCGCCCTGGTCGGTCACGTAGTCGCCGAAGAGGAAGGGCCGGACGTGGTTGGCGGGAGCGTGCTCGGGGTAGAAGCTGTAGCCCGTCGAGCCGCGCAGCTCGCGGAAGCCGACCTGTGGCACGAAGCCGTCGTCGGCCCGGAAGCCGTCGCCGAAGTCCTTGGCCTCGAGGTAGTTGTCCCAGGTGCGGGTCGAGCGGTTCCAGTTCAGGTCGAACGCCTCGGAGACGAAGTGCTGGCCGGTCCAGGCGGCGATGAGGTCGGGCCGATTGGGGTTCTGGGTGTCGGAGAGCAGCAGCTGCCCGGTCAGCACGTTGGCGCCGTTCGGCCGCCACTGGAAGTCGGGACCGATGACGCGGTTGTAACCGCCGCCCGCGTCCTCACGGTCGGTCACCAGCACGCTGCCGAACGAGCGCCCGACCTCGAAGCGCGCCCGGCCGATCGCCACCCGCGAACCGAAGACCTGGTCGACCAGCGACGACGACAGCGGTCCCGGCTCGATGACCTGGCCGCCGCCGCGGTCCTCGGTGACCAGGACCGTGTAGCTGGTGTTGCCGATCTCGCCGGTGGCGCGGCCGCCCCAGCGCGGCGACGTGATGCTGCGCGTGTAGACCGCCTGGATCGGCGTCGAGTAGAGCTGCAGCCCCTCGAGGAAGAAGGGACGCTTCTCGGGGTAGAAGAGGGCGAAGCGCTGGTTGGTCGAGATCTGCGCCACGTCCGACTCGACCTGCGAGAAGTCCGGATTGATGGTCGCGTCGATCGCGTTGTTGGCGTTGGGGGTCCACTTGACGTCGATCCCGCCTTCCGCCCGCGCCCTGGCCGGCGCGAGCGGGGTGGCCGATCCGACGCCCCCCTCGGGCAGCCGCTCGTCCTTGCCGCTGACGTAAGGCGCCGCGACCAGGTGCCCGCCTTTCGGCAGCCCGGAGAGGCCGGTGAGCGGATTCGAGTGGCAGATGAAGCAGTTGGTGCCGCGCGGCAGCTTGGCGCTGAACATCTGGACGCGGAAGTTGCGCGGCCGGTTGCGGTAGAGCAGGATGCCCCAGGTCTGGGGGTCCGCCGCGGCGTAGCGCAGCGACGAGAAGGGCACCCGCATCTCGAGCACCCAGCCCCGGGCGTCGATGCGCGTGGCGGAATCCCAGTAGACGTCGTAGGAGGAGTCCTCGTTGCCGGTCACGTCGTCGGTGACCGCGTCGTACTGGACGTTGCGCGGGTTGGCCAGCAGCAGGACGCCGGTCTTGCCGTCGTGCTTGCTGTCGAGGATGACGCCGCCGTAGTCGGTGTAGCTCGGCACGTAGTCGCGCACCCCGAGCGGCGCCCGGATGCTCTTCGGATCTGGATCGAAGAACTCGAAGGCGGCGTAGAAGTAGCGATCGTCGTAGGTCAGGTAGGCGACGGTCTTGACGCTGGCCGGGACGTTGTCCCCCGGGTTGGTCTCGAAGAAGGTCTCGACCCGCGTCGCCCCCTGCCATCCCGGGTCGGAGAGGTCGCCGTCGATGGTGATCGCGCCGGCGGCGCGGTGAAGATGGATCTCCGGCGATGCCGACGGATCGTCAGCCGCCCACGCCGGCCGCGCGGTCCCCGCCGCCGTGGCGAGCGCCGCCGCCCCGGCGAGCACCGTCGCCGGGAGCGCGGCAAGCTTGCGCCTCGGCGTGTGCCGCGGGGAACCGGTGCCGCCGTGCTGTCGCCTGCCGCCGGACGCGCTCATGCGCCCATGAATACTGTCGGGTCGGGGGAAAGGTTTCGCCCCTTGGGGAGGTCGGCGAGGCCGGCCGGGGGGCTCGCCGGCGAGTCGCGCCGCGCGCCCCGATCAGGCGAGCGAGCTGGCCCGATCAGGCGAGCAAGCTGGCCCGCTCAGGCGAGCAAGCTGCTCTTGAGACTCGACTCGAAGCTCGCGGCGTAGCCCGCGACGTCGTCCGCGCGGTTGAGACCGTTGATGATTCGCCGCGCCTGCTGGTAGTCACAGCCCGCGTCGTTGATGTAGTCGCCGAGCTTCTTGCCGGTGAAGGTGCCGCGGCGCATGCCGTACGACATGATCCGATAGGCGATGTCGGCCTGGAGGGCGGCGTCCGGGTGGGCCACCAGGTCGTCGTCACCACTCAAGGCCAGCCTGCGGCTCATGTTCCCGTAGTTGGTGCGGCCGGTGAGCTGGACGTAGCCGCGCCCGCGGAAGAGGTAGCCGTCCCCGGGCTGCGTGTTGCCCAGGCTCGTGCCGATCGAGGTGCCGGGCTCGTACTTGTCGAAGTAGGACTGCACGCCCCTCTCGGTGATCGGCATGAAGGTATCGGCGCACTCGAGCTTGACGGTCGCCAGCATGTAGGCCACCCAGCGCAGATCGGCGATGTCCAGGTCGAGCTCGATGTTGCCGAGCAGGCTCTCGAGTCCCGAGGACTGGGAATCATTGAGCTGGCCGTAGACGGCACTGTAGCTGTTCAGGAAAGTGGGATGGTCGAACTTCATCGTGCAGCCCTCCTCGAGAAGGATCCGCCGCGGTTCGATCAATGCGGCGGCACCGGCGGCCACCGCTCCGGCGCCTCGGCTCCCTTGCCGTCGCACGCCAGCTTGGCGCGCAGCTCGGCGAGCTCGGGCACGCCCTCGACGAAGCGGTAGGTGGCGAGGGTCCCGCAGTCGCCGGGGCCGCGGAACTTGTTCAAGATCCGCAGCTGCCGGGTCCGGCGGTCGAAGGTCGGAAGGCCCCAGAGCTCCCGGGCGGTGGTCCGCACCAGAGACCTCTCGTCCGGCGACTCGCGAATCTCGAAGGTAAGAGCCCGCGCCGCCGGTGGCAGTCGCTTCTCGTCATAAAAGAAGTACACCCGGTATCCCTGGTAGGCGCCGCGCGCGCAGACCACGCCGATCAGATACCGCCCCGGCGCCAGCGCGTCCACTTCGATGCCGCCGTAGCCGCCGTCCGTGGCGTCGAAGGCCGACTCGCACTCGTCGGACCAGCCCAGCGCGCGGCGGAAGGCGGCGCGGTCCGCGAGCGTGAGGTCAGCCTTCGCCAGCGGCAATCGCACCGGGGCGGCACGGCTAGACGCCGACGCCAGCGGCACGAGGAGCAGCAGCAGAGGCAGGGCCCGGACGAGGGAAGCCTCCCCCAGGCCACCCAGTCGCGGGCGCTCGCGGATCGAGTGGCGAGCAACGGTCTTCCTGAACATGGTTGCCGGCACGAAGCTTACCAGTCCGACCGCTCTCTACCATGCGCTACACTGTGCTACAAACCGAAGTTCCAGCGGAGGGGGATCGATGAAGGCACTGGTTACAGCTGCGATGCTGCTGCTCGCTTCTTCCGTGCTCGCCGCGGAGGCCGCGAAGACCGCGCAGGCCGCGCAGGACGAAACGGCCATCCGCAAGGCCACCGAGGACTTCTTTGCCGCCTGGAACAGGGGTGACATTCAGGGTCTGGTCAGCCACTGGACCGACGACGCGACGATTCTCAACCCCGACGGCCGCCTGGCGCATGGCAAGGCCGAGATCGAAGGGCTCTTCGCCGGCCAGCACGCGGCGTACCCTGGCACGGTCGAGAAGCTCGTGAGCCTCGCCGCGAGATTCCTGACTGCCGACCTGGCCTGGGTCGACGTCGATATGACGGTCGACCACATGCGCGGCCCCGACGGCGCGGAGATGCCGCAGATGAAGTTCCACCTCGTGGGCCTGGTGCAGAAACAGGGAAGTCAATGGCGGTGGTCCGAGGGGCGCCCCTATCCGCTGGCGGCGCCGGCCGCGGCCAGCAAGAGCCAGTAGGCCAGTAGGCACGATGGCAGCGAACCTCGCCGTCGAGTTGGGTTAGGATACCGGTCCATGCTGAGTGCCAGACTGGTCTTGTTCGCGACGCTCGCGGTGTTCGCCGTGGTCTACGTGACGGTGTGGGTTACCAGCCGGCGCCGGGCCCGCCTCAGTCCCGGCTCGCCGGGACCGGCGGCGGAGCAGGAGCGGCACACCGCCCCGGCGCCGCTGCTCGGCGGCATCGGCTTCGTGGTCAACTTCTTCGACACCCTGGGCATCGGCTCGTTCGCCACCACGACTTCCATCTTCAAGCTGCAGCGGCTGGTGCCGGACCGCTTGATCCCGGGGACGCTGAACGTCGGTCTCGCCTTGCCGACCGTCGCCCAGGCCTTGATCTACATCTCGATCGTCAAGGTCGACATGCGCACGCTGGTGCTGATGATCGCCGCCGCGGTCGCCGGCGCCTGGCTCGGGGCCGGTGTCGTCGCCAGCTGGCCGCGGCGCAACATCCAGATCGGCATGGGCCTCGCGCTGCTGCTGGCGGCAGGCCTGATGCTGGGGACCCAGCTCGAGCTCTTCCCGCTCGGCGGCGACTCCCTGGGCGTGCTCGGTCTGCGCCTGGCGATCGCGCTCGTCGGCAACTTCGCGCTCGGCGCGCTCATGACCCTGGGGATCGGCCTGTACGCGCCGTGCATGATCCTGGTCAGCCTGCTGGGCATGAACCCGAAGGTGGCCTTCCCGATCATGATGGGCTCCTGCGCCTTCCTGATGCCGGTCGGGAGCATCCGCTTCATCCAGAAGCAGAGCTACGCCCCCCGCGCCTCGTTCTGGCTTGCCCTGGCAGGGATCCCCGCCGTCCTCCTCGCCGCCTACGTGGTGACGTCGCTGCCCTTGACCTATGTCCGGTGGCTGGTGGTCTGCGTGGTCCTCTACACCGCGGTGGCGATGCTGCGGTCCGCGCGGGCAGAGAGGACGCTCCCGGCGGCTGCGGTCGCGCCCGCCCTCGATCCCGGCGGCCCCCCGTAGCGGCGAGCGCCGTTCTCGGTCGGTCAATCGGTCCGCAGCACCGCGAGGAAGGCGTCCTGCGGGATGTCCACGCGGCCGACCCGCTTCATGCGCTTCTTGCCTGCCTTCTGCTTCTCGATCAGCTTGCGCTTGCGGGTGATGTCGCCGCCGTAGCACTTGGCGATGACGTTCTTGCTGATCGGCCGGATGCTCTCGCGGGCGATGACGCGCGAGCCGATGGCGGCCTGCAGCACCACCTCGAAGAGCTGGCGCGGGATCAGCTGCCGCAGCTTCTCGACCAGCGCCTTGCCGCGGGCGTAGGCCTTGTCGCGATGGATGATGAGCGAGAGCGCGTCGACCGCCTCGCCGTTGATCAGGACGTCGAGCTTGACCAGGTCGCCGCGCCGGTAGCCGCTCAGCGAGTAGTCGAAGGAGGCGTAGCCGCGGGACACCGACTTGAGCCGGTCGTAGAAGTCGTGGATGACCTCGGCAAGCGGAAAATCGTACTCCACGACGACCCGGTCGGTGGTCAGGTAGCGCAGGCTGCGCTGCTCGCCGCGGCGCTCCTCGGCGAGCCCGAGGACGCCGCCGACGAAGTCGGCGCGGGTGATGATCGTCGCCGCGATGAAGGGCTCCTCGAGATGGTCGATCCGGCCGGGGTCGGGGAGCTTCGCCGGGCTCTCGACGTCGAGCGTCTTGCCGTCGGCCAGGTGCACGCGGTAGCGCACGCCCGGCGCGGTGGTGATGAGGTCGAGGTCGAACTCGCGCTCGAGGCGCGCCTGGACGATCTCCATGTGCAGCAGGCCGAGGAAGCCGCAGCGGAAACCGAAGCCGAGAGCCGACGAGCTCTCCGGCTCGAAGGAGAACGAGGCGTCGTTGAGCCGCAGCTTCTCGACCGCGTCGCGCAGCCCTTCGTAGTCGTCGGCGCTCACCGGGTAGAGGCCGGCGAAGACCACCGGCTTGACCTCTTCGAAGCCGGGATAGGGGGCGGCGGTGGGGCGGTCGGCATGGGTCAGGGTGTCGCCGATCTGGGCCTGGATGAGGTCCTTGATGCCGGCGTACACGAAGCCCACCTCGCCGACCGACAGCTGATCGACCGGGGCAGGCTTGGGGGTGAAGATCCCCAGCTCGTCCACCGTGTAGACCCGCTTCGAGGCCATGAACTGGACCCGCTCGCCGCGGCGGAGGGTGCCGTCGAAGACGCGCACCATCGACACCACGCCGCGGTAGGGGTCGTACCAGGAGTCGAACAGCAGCGCCTTCAGCGGGGCGTCCGGCGCGCCGCGCGGCGGCGGCAGGTCGCGGACGATGCGCTCGAGCACCTCGTCGACGCCGGTGCCGGCCTTGGCGGAGACCAGCAGTGCGTCGTGAGCGTCGATGCCGATGACGTTCTCGATCTGCTCGCGCGCCCGCTCGGGGTCGGCGGCGGGCAGGTCGATCTTGTTGAGCACCGGCACGATCGCGAGGTCGTTCTCGCTCGCCAGCCAGGCGTTGGCGAGCGTCTGCGCCTCGACGCCCTGGGCCGCGTCGACCACCAGCAGCGCGCCCTCGCACGCCGCCAGGCTCCGCGACACCTCGTAGGCGAAGTCGACGTGGCCGGGAGTGTCGATGAGGTTGAACTGGTAGGTCTCGCCGTCCCGCGCCTGGTAACGGAGCCGCACGGCCCGCGCCTTGATGGTGATGCCGCGCTCGCGCTCGAGCTCCATGTCGTCGAGCACCTGGTCCATCATCTCGCGCTGCGACACCGCGCCCGTGCGCTCGAGGATGCGGTCGGCGAGCGTCGACTTGCCATGGTCGATGTGCGCGATGATCGAGAAGTTGCGGATGAGCTCGTGGGCGGCAGGCATGGGACGCCTATTGTAGGGCGTGGACTTCGAACACGGCCTCGCCTCGCCGTCCGCGGGGCAACTGGCGGCACCCCACCCCCTGCCTACTTGAAGCGGAACACCAGGGTGCCGCGGAAGGAGCGGCCGTTCATCCGGTAGTACTGCGACGGTCCGAACTCGCTTGCCGCGATCGGCACCCGGGAGTCGTTGAGGTTCCAGCCGTCGAGGCGCACCTCCCAGGCAGCGAAGCGGTAGCCGACTCCCGCCGCCCAGGTGGCGTAGGACGGCGCCAGGGAGGTGTTCTCCGGATCGAGGAAGCGGCTGCCGGTGTAGTTGATCGTCGCCCAACCGGTGACGCCGGCGGCCGGGCGATAGATGAAGCCGACCGCCCCCAGGTCGTGCGCGGAGAGCGGCAGGCGGTCGCCGGCCAGCTGCTCGAGCACGCCGCCGTTCGAGAGCGCCAGGAAG
>DATNKH010000573.1:0-14624 GCA_035603475.1 Thermoanaerobaculia bacterium | reverse complement strand
GGCCCGCCGTGCGGGACGTCCATGAGGGTCGTGGTCGACGCCAGCGTCGTGGTGAAATGGGTCCTGCCCGACCCGGAGCGCGAGGCCATGACCGACGAGGCCCTGGCCCTGCTGCATGCCATCCGGTCAGGAGACGTGGAGCCCATCCAACCGCCGCATTGGCTCGCGGAGGTCGCCGCCGTCTTGGCCCGTCTTCGCCCGGAGATCGCCGAATCGACGCTCGACATCCTCGACGCCATCGAGCTGCCTGTCGCGGCAGATGCCGCGATCTACCGGCGAGCGGTCCGCCTGGCCGGTGAGCTGGGTCACCACCTGTTCGACACGCTCTACCACGCGGTGGCGCTGGAGCGCGAAGCGCTGCTCGTCACCGCCGACGCCCGTTACCAGCGCAAGGCGCTTCACCTCGGCGCCGTCGTGGGTTTGGCAGGCTGGAGCCCTACTTGAAGTAGCCGTTGACGTCGATCACGAAATCGGTCGTGCCGCTGAGGTCGCTCTCGGCGGTGAGGCTGCCCGCCGGGTTGCCGGCCAGGCTCAGCACGCCGTTGTTGGCGCGAATGGCCCCCGCCCGGAAATCGATGGCGGCGATGTTCAGCGTGCCGATGCCCGTCGGGAAGAGTCGCAGGTCGCCGGCGGCCGTGGGCGCGACGACGGTGAAGTTGAGCGCCACCGCCTTGGCGTCGGCGGGGATCCCGCACTGGCCGGCGATCGGGAACACGCGCTGGGCGCCGCCGCCCTGCAGCGACGGGCCGCCGAAGGTCCCGCTGGCGCGGCGCGTATCGACGATCCGGCAGGGGGCCAGGGTGTAGAAGCCGAGCGGACCGGCGGATGCGTCGAAGGGCACCACGGCGCTCGCACTGGTGGCGCAGCCGGCGTTCGATTGCACCTGCACCGCGAGCGTCACCGGGGCGGCGATGCCGGCCGAGAAAGTGATCTGTCGCGTACCCGCTCCGCCGGTGATGGTGCCGTTGGCGATCGACCAGCTGTAGGTCGCACCGGCGGCGGCCTCCGGCACCGAGGCGACGTTGCCGGTCGAGCTCGCCTTGACGGACGAGGGTGCAGTGATGGTCGCGTCCGGGCTCGCGTTCACGACCTGCGTGAACGAGCAGCTCGCGGTCGCCGATCCCACGCTCACCGAGCAGTTGACCGGCGTCGAGCCCACGGCGAACGCGGAGCCGGACGACGGCGCACAGCTCGGCGTGGCGCTCGCGCCGCAGTTGCCGCTCACCATCGGCGGCGGATACGTGACGTTGGCCGACGGCGTGCCCGGCGGGGCGCAGACCGCCGGCGGCGACGGGCAGGTCAGCGCCAGCCGCGAGGCGATCGTCGAGGTGTCGTAGTAACCCGAGACCGTCACCGAGTAGCTGTTGCCGGCGCCGGAGCAGGTCTCGGTCGCCGAGTTGATGGTGTCGACGACGACGAAGAAGTCCTGATCGGAAGGCACGACGACCGAATAGGTCACGTTGGGCAAGGTGTCGCCGAGCCCCGTGACCCCGGCGTCGCCCAGGTACCCGCCGCACAGCTGCGTCTTGTCGTAGCCGGTGGCGAGGCCCGAGTACGCGGCGCTGAAGATCTCGTTGCCGCTGCCGCAGTGAGCGTTGATCGTGACGTCCACGCAGACCGGCGCGGTCGCCGGCGGGGTGTGCAGCTGGTAGGCGTTGTAGAAACGGCTGCCGGTCGCGGTCTGCAGCGGCCCGGGGCATGCCTTGGCCGCGCTGCAGTCGCTCGGCGAGCCATCGCGTCCCAGGCGCGACACCTGGGCCGAGCTGTTGGTGTCGAGCGTCTGGTTGGCGAAGACGACCGGCGAGCTGCTCGGACCGCAGGTGGGGAGCGAGAACCCGAGCGTCCCCGCGCCGCCGTTCGTGTCCGACAACGCCAGCGAGAAGGCCGCCGGAGTGCCGCAGACGTAGTTGTTGCCGACGCTCACCTGGTAGGGCATCGACTCGACCTGGGACTGGCCGATGGCGAGGGCGGGAAAGGCCGAGCTGGTCGAGGCGACCGTCAAGTTCGACGTCGGGGTGCTGAGGACCGACGTGACTCCCGCGGCGTCGTGGCAGCCGACGTTCTTGATCGTGACGTTGAGGTTGTCGCATTCGCCGCGGTTGAGGATGCCGTTGCCGTTGCCGCTGGTGTCGTCCACCGCGGCGGCGACGAAGGCGTACTGTGGGACGCCGTCGATGCAGAAGTCCTTGCTCGTGGTGACGCCGTTGGCGATGGTCACCGCCACCGGCGAGCCGGCGGTGCAGCCGCGCAGCGGCGACGACGGCGTCGCCATGTAGCTGCCGGGCAGGGTGACGATCGCATAGTGGCCGTTCGCGTCGGTGGCCCCCGAGAAGCCGTTGTCGAGCGTCACCAGGGCGTCCGACAGCGGCGCGTGCGAGGCGCAGTTGGTGATCGTGCCCGAGAGCGTTCCCTGCGGCTGCGGGCCGCACTGGTCCGACGGGAAGCGGAAGGCGGCGATACGCATGTGCCAGTTGAACGAGCCGCTCGCCGGCAGGTACTGGTTGGTGTACCAGAAGGTGCAGCCGTCGCGCGGGTCGACGGTCATCGCGCTGTAGTCGCCCCAGCGGTTGCCGGTGCCGACCTGGCTGCCGGCGCCCGCGAACATGACCAGCTCCGAGCCCATGGTGCTCGCCGGATCGCTCGCCAGCCGGCCGGTGACCATCGGCGTGGGGAAGGTCATGGGTCCGGACTTGCTGTAGCCCAGGGCGATGTTGCCGCCGTTGTCCATGGCGATCGAGCCCATCCAGCGGCTGGCGGTCGGATCGTTGGTGTCGGTCGGCGAGTAGGTGCTCTGCTGGAAGAGCACCGGGGTGCCGCCGGGGCTGCGCACCTCGTACCAGCGGATGCCCGCCACGTCGGCGCCGGAGGCCCCCACGTTCACGGTGTGGTTGAGGGCCAGCGACTCGTGATCGCCGAAGTTGCGGTACGCGTTACGGAACATGACGCGGTCGCCGACGACGTCGAGATAGTCCTGGGGCGTGGCCGGGCTCATCGGCTGCACCGGCTCCTCGATGCAGGCGCGGTTCGCCGAGACGCACGAGAAGATGTCGTTGAAGGTGGCGACGGAGACCAGGGTTGGCCCGGTCACGGTGAGGCTCGGCGTCGCGCCCCAGGTCGCGGCGGCCTTCCAGATGTCGAGCGTATCGGCCGTCGTGCCGTCGTTGAAGGGCGAGCCGTAGCGGACGACGTAGTTCGGCGAGCCCGCGGGCGGCGGCGTCAAGCCGTCGAGATCGGAGGGCAGGGCGCCGTCGCCGAGGTTGGGATCGAACGACTTGTTGACCTGCAGCCTGGCCGGCATGCCGGCGAGGATGGCGGCGCGCTCGAAGGCGTAGATGTTGTCCTGGTTGAAGCTGGTGCCGTTGAACTCGCGCGTGGTCATGTAATAGCTGTCCGGCCACACGCCGAGATGCGGATAGTCCTCGAACAGCGCGGGATCTGTCGAGGTGCGGAAGTCATAGAGGTAGTAGGCCCCGAGGGGATCGCCGGTCTTCGAGATCGCGAAGCACTGGTGGGATCCCTGGTCCGGGCCGGCGGGGATCGCGGTCGTGAACTGGGTGAGGATGAAGCGGTCGGCGAGGTTGTCGTAGGCGACGATCGGGTCGCCGTCGTTGTGGACGGCGCAGACACCGCCCAGGAACTGCCACAGCGTCTTGCCCAGGAAGGGGCCGTACAGCGGGTTCCCGGCCTTGTCCCAGATCTGGAAGCGGGTGTTGACGAACTGGACGTAGTGGTTCGGGCCGACGCGGCCGTCGCTGTCGGGGGGCGCCGCGTTGTTCACCGGAGTGCCCTCGAAGTTGACCGGCGTGCCGCCCGGGGCCGGGTTCGGCTGGCTGGGGCCCGCCGCTCGCTGCACGATCGCATCCGTCGGCGGCTGTGCCGGCAGCGGGAAGCGAATGCCGGTCCGGGGGTTCGGCACCAGCACCTGGATGTCGGAGGTCGTGGTGATCGGCGTGATGTCGCGCAGCGGCGGAGTCGACACCGGCACGGCGGGTGGGCCGAGCAGCACGGACTTGCCGACGGGGCCGGCGCCGAGGGCGGGCGTCGCAACGACGACCAGGATGGCGGCCAACGGCAAGGCGATCCGCCAGGCCCGGCGGGCCGGCGGGACATGGACGCGAGCTCGATCTGACATCGGCTGCCTCCGGCGGTGTGGTGATCCAACAGCTCGATCGCCGGCCGCTGTGGGGTGCAAACTTCTGCGACGGCTGGCGGGCGGCTGAGGCCGCGGGGCGTCTCGGCGTTGTATGGTTGGGCTGAACCGTGTGACCGCGCTCGGGAGCCAAGCCCGCCAGCCTGCCAGCCGTTCCCAGAGTAGGGACCGGCGGTCACCGGCGGGAAGAGGGAATTCCCTCAGCCGGCGCCGGGAGTTTCACTCAGCGCTGCGGCGCGCTGATCAGCTCAGCCAATGGGGCCTGTACCAACGGATGTAGGTTGCCAAGCCCAGGACGAGCACAGCCCACCACAGCACGAGCACGCTGCGCATCCAGAGCTTGAAACGCGTGATGCGGAGTCGTTCGGGCAAGAGCTTCGTGCCTGCGGCCAACAGGATGTACAGACCGGCGCACTCGGCAACGACGCCCAGCGCCGCATGCACGGCGGCGAGGGCATAGTACGACTTGCCGAGCTTGTCAGGCAGCGCGGGAATGAGCAGGCTGCGGAAAGACGGGACCATGGTCGCCGCGATGAGCGCCAGGTTGACCAGGACCACTGTCGACTGGCACCAGGCGTGAGCACCGAAGCGCCGCAGGCGGGCGAGCAGGGCACCGATCAGCAGGCCAACGCCCATGGCGATCTCGAGAATCAGGGTCAGGTCCGTGCCCCAAGGGGCGGCACTGCCCAGAAAACCCTGCTCCATGAGCCTGCCTCCTCGGCGACCGGCCTCCAGCGGCGCCGCTCGTCGCCTTCATCGTCCTTGACCACTGGCGGGCTCGCTTATTCCCGCGCCGGTGGCCGGCTTCTCCGGCGAGGAGGTGGGTCACCACTGCAGGTCTGGCTCGGGCTAACGCAGGTCGAGATTCTCGTAGACCGGATCTTCGGCGAGCGGATGGGCGGCGAAGAAGGCCCAGGCTGCGCGATTGATCTGTGGCGCCAGGTCGTAGTACCAGTGGTCGTGGTTGGGCATCTCGACCAGCTCCACCGGGAACCCGGCGGCCCTGAGGACGTCGCGGGTGGCGCGGACGGCGGCCAGCGGCACACGCTCGTCGCGGTCGCCGGCGGCGATGTGGAACGGGATCTTCCGCTTCGCCCGCGCCAGGAGCCACTTCTCCTCGCCCTCGTTGAAGGCGCCGGCGTGGATTGCCACCGCCGCAAAGTAGCGGGATTCGAGCAGCCCCATCTGCAGCGCGAAGGACGCCCCGGCCGAGTGCCCGAAGAGATAGACCCGTCGCGGGTCGATCGGATACCGCGAACGCAGATGATCCACGAGGTCGCGGAGGAAGGCGGGGCCGTCCCGCGGCGCCTCCCAGTAGGCAGCGTTCGAGGCATCAGGTCCGGCGACGATGAAGCCCTCCTCCGCCGCGAGCTGCACCCACTTCTCCACCAGCGACGAGCCATCACGGCCGGATCCATGAAGCAGGATCACCAGAGGAGCCGGCTTCCCCACCTCGAGCCGCTTCGAGGCCGCCACGTAGTAAATGCGGTTGCGGCCGCCGGAGGTGAAGGACTCCTGGGCGACCTTCGCGGTCGCGGCCGCGCTCAGAGCCGCGAGCCCCAGGAATGCCATGCACAGGACTGAGACGCGGCCGGTCATGATCGCGAACCGCGGCCGGACCACTCGATCCCGTCACGCCCACGACGATCTATGTGCTCGGCGGTACCCTCTACGAGAGCACCGCCGCACATCCCCGGTTGACGGCGCTGCCGCTGCCTCGAGGGGTCGCCGATCTGGTCATCGATCCAAGCCATCCTGCGATCCTATACGCGGCCGCAGCGGCGCCGGGCGCCGGGCGGCCACGCCCGTCTCAGCTCCCCGGCTGATACCCCTTCTGCTTGGCGCGGGCGAGGACCTGGGCGGCGAGTTTTTTGCCCCACTCCTGCCCCACGACCATGGACTCGGACGTCACGGCCGGCATCTCATGGGTCACTCTCAGACCAAGCGGGCTCGAGTAGAACGCGATCAGGCCGTCGAGGTCGCCGTCGGAGAAATGGCGGGCATAGATAGGAATGACCAGATTGACGAGGTCCTCGGGACGGATGTCCTTTTGGACGTCGATCCAGAACGCCGCCGGGACCTGCGGCATGGCGGTCTTGAAGCTCCCCAGCAACTGGTTCATGACCTGCGTGCCGAGCTGTGCTGAGCCGGTGAGCTGGAGGACCCTGCGGATCTTCGCCTCCTTGGCAGGCGGGATGGCCGGCGACAGGCCGTTCGCCGCGGGGGCAATCAGGGCAGCAACGAGCAGCAGTGGCAACAGACGACGAAGGGCGATTCGCATCGAGTCAGCCTCCCATGGGAATCCGGTTCGGGTTGGCGCGGCGTTGCCCGGGTTCCTCCGGGCAGAGCTTTCACGCCGCTCGGCGAGCGAGCAGCACAGACGCCCCTACGGGCCTCGAGGGGACGCCGGCACCGTCTCGTCTCATGATGGAGTGCGTCAACCGCGATCATCAGGGGCCATCGACGCCGGGTCGCCCGAGCACGGGCGCCGCCGGGGCAGGGGCCGCGGTAGGCCACCCCCAGAGTGCCAGCAGCGATGCCGCGGTCCACCCTCCGTGGCTCTAACTTGCTATAATGGCGTATGTTTGCCTGCCACAACTCCGACTCCTACAGAGTTGGCGGGCGACCGGGAGGGTTGGTCATGGAGACCTTTGACGTCTTCCTCAGCCACAACAGCAAGGACGAGGCGAGAGCGCACAAGCTCTTCTTGGTCTTGCAGGAGCGCGGCTTGAGCCCCTGGCTCGCAGCAAAGCACCTGGCCCCGGGCCAGCGCTGGCAAGAGGCCCTGGAAGAGCGGATCGCCGATGTTCCTGCCGTCGCGGTGCTGGTGGGTCGCGATGGGCTCGGCCGATGGGAAGACATGGAGATGCAGGCCTTTCTGGAGGAGTCCGTGGACCGAAAAATCCGGGTCATCCCGGTGCTGCTGCGGGGAGCACCCCGCCAGTCTCAGCTGCCACCCTTCCTGCGCCTTTTTAACTGGGTCGACCTACGCGGCGGGCTTACGGAGCAGGGAATCAAGCGATTGATCTGGGCAGTCACGGGCAAGTGGCCTGCGGAGGGCAAGATCCTCGCGCCGGAAAGGCGTGCGCAGGTAACTCAAGCGTTCACGGTCAAGGGCTCGCTGTCCGCGATTCCGCCGGACTGTCACGTCAGGATCGCGGTGCAGAGCGGTGGCCTCTTCTGGCCGAAGGATCCCGAGCTTCCTGCGCAGAAGCAGACCTGGGAGCTCCAGATTCGTGAAAGCGGTCCGGGGAGAAGGTTCTCGCTTGCCTTGCTGCTGGTCGATCCCGAAGGCCATAAGCAGATCTCGGCGTGGCTCGAGCGCGGGCAGGAGAATGGGGACTATCCGGGCCTTAAAGTAGTCCCCGGCAGCAAGCCGTTGCACGAGGTTCGGGAGCTCGTGCTCAAGTAGCAGCTCGCCGCTCCGACTGCTCCGCGACGGCTTAAACCCGTATCCCGAACATATGGCCTTGGCCATCGAGGCGATCCGCAATGCACGCTCGCCGTTCGAGCAGTACCATCCGCTTCGACTCGCGCGGCGTATGCTCGATTCTTCGAGCGCGCCTCATCGATGGGAGTTGTACGGCGCGCTTATGCATCCGCAAGGCGTGCCGATTCACGATTCGGATGCGTCGCGGACCACAATAAGGGACGACCTGCTTAGCCGGCTGCCGGCGGGCAAGATTCTCGCGCCGGAGAGGCGCGCGCAGATAACTCAAGCGTTCACGGTCAAGGGCTCGCTGTCCGCGATTCCGCCGGACTGCCACGTCATGATCGCGGTGCAGATCAGTGGCCTCTTCTGGCCGAAGGATCCCGAGCTTCCTGCGCATAAGCAGACCTGGCAGATCCAGATTCGGTCGCCAGCGGGGTGGTGCGGCGCGATGTCGCGGCCGGTGCTTCCGCTAGAGTCCCCTCACGCCTCACCTGGACCCGCCAGCTCGTGCCGTGTTTGCTCTTCCTCTCCTGGATGTAGGCCATCGCCAAGTCCCTCCTGAGTTCCACCGGCAGTGCACCACAAAGGGTTATCGCTGTCGAGGGAGTTGACCTAACCTGCTGATTCTATTGGTGCCGAAGGCGGGAGTCGAACCCGCACGCCGTTGCCGGCGGAGGATTTTGAGTCCTCTGCGTCTGCCATTCCGCCACTTCGGCCGCTGGGTTGGCCAGGAGGAGATCCTAGGGGGGGGCGGCGGGGGTGTCAACCGCTCCGTAGCTGGCCTTCGAGCCGGTTCGAGCTGGCGTTCTCGGCCTTGTCCCGGGCGGGGCCTCCCTCCCCTTCCCTCCGTTCCCTCCGCCTGCCCCTTGACTCGGGCCACGACCCCGTGTATAGTCGCTCTCGCTTAGGTGCCAACGGTTGGCTCCCCAGCTATAAGCCAGAGAACTACGCATAGGGCCTGGTCACAACCGGGTCCTTGTGGTTTTTTGGCGAGGAAAGAGAGAAAAGAAGAATGCGTAACACGGGAAGAGTAAAGTGGTTCAACGATGCCAAGGGTTTTGGGTTCATCACGCCGGAAGACGGAAGCAAGGACTGCTTCGTCCACCACTCGGCGATCCAGGGCGACGGCTTCAAGAGCCTGGCCGAGGGTGAGCGTGTCGAGTTCGATGTCGTGCAGGGCGCCAAGGGCGCCGCGGCCGCGAACGTCACCAAGATTGCCTGATCGTTCCGCCCCCCACCGCTCGTTCGATCCACCCCTCCAATCGATCCCCCGCCCCCGGCTCCGGCCGGTGGGCGGGTCTGAGACGGGCCACCCTCGCGGGTGGCCCTTTTTCGTCTCCAGACATCCGCGGGTGCGCGGACGCCGGACCGGGCCGATCTACGCGCCCATGAACCCGAGGTCGGGGTTGTTGAAGCGGTTGAGGTTCGGGAACACCGTCGGCATGTCGGTGGCGCTGACGCCGAACCACTTGGCGAGCGTGGCGGAATACTCGTCGACCGAGGTGCTCGGGATCCAGCGGCCGTCGCCGGTGTCGTCGGGGCCGTCGATGGCCAGCGTCGGCACCCGCCCGAACAGGCGGCCGCCCTGGACGGCGCCGCCGACGATGAGGTGATGGCTGCCCCAGCCGTGGTCGCTGCCGTCGCCGTTGCTCAGGAAGGTGCGCCCGAAGTCGGACGCGGTGAAGGCGGTGACGCTGTTCTGGACCTGCATCTCGACCGTCGCCGCGTAGAAGGCGGAGAGCGCGTCGTTGACCTCTTGCAGCAGCTGGACCTGCGCCGGCAGCTGGCCGCCATGCGTGTCGAAGCCGCCGGTGGCGACGAAGAACACCTGGCGCTGCTGCGACAGCTGCGTCCGCGCCTCGATGAGCTGCGCCACCGTCTGCAGCTGGACGCCGAGATCGGTCTGCGGAAACTGCGTCTGCAGCGGCGGCAGGCTGGCGAAGACGCTTTGCAGCAGCAGGTCGTTCGAGAGCGCATGCTGGAAGACGTCGCGGTAGCCCGACTGGAAGAGGTTGCCGTAGCTCGCCTGCAGCAGGGCGCGCAGCGCGTTCGACTGCGGGTCGGTCGGGTCGGTGGTGTAGTTCGCGAGGCCCGGCGTGCCGCCGGGCTGGACCTGGAACTGCGAGACGAAGTTGCCGACCTGGAAGGTGTTCGTGCCGGCGAGCGACATGCTCATCGAGATCTGCGCGGTGCCGTTGAGCGCGCGCAGCATGTCCGCCACGCGGCCTCCCCAGCCGGTGGCGGGCGGCTGGTCCGGGATCGAGGTCTGCCAGTGCAGGGTCTGATCGCTGTGCGAGAACAGCTGCGGCGGCAGCGCGGCGGTGCCGTTGTTCCACTGGTCGATGGTGACCGGCGCCACCAGCGGCCCGACGTTGGCGAGGATCGCCATCTTCTGCTGGCTGAACAGGCTCTGCAGGCCGCCCATCGTGGGGTGCAGCGACCACAAGCGGCCGTCGCCGCCGGCGAGCAGGTTGATCGGCAGCAGCGTGTTCTGCGGCAGCGCCAGCCCCTGGCGCACCGACACGTAGCTCGCGTAGTCGGTCGCGTCGTAGGGCACCAGCATGTTGTTGCTGTCGTTGCCGCCATAGAGGAAGACACAGACCAGCGCCTTGTAGTCGGTGCCGCTGGCCGGGGCCACCGCCGCCGCCACGCGCCGCAGGTCGAAGAGCGTCGACGCGAGCGAGGTCATGCCGACCGCGGCGCAGACCGACTGGCGCATGAACTGGCGGCGGGTCGCACCGCGAGGCGCCTCTGCCGGAGGCTGCTGTGGGCTCATCGTAGTCTCCTCTCCTGTGACTATCTCTGCACCACGTACTCGGGCGACAGCTCGATCAGGTACAGCAGGTTCCTCACCCGCGTGGTCGCATCGTTCGGGTCCGAGAAGTTCGGGTCGGCGAGCGCGGTGGCCAGGATCGATCGCATCTGCGCCGACATCGAGTTGGCCATCATCACCAGGCTGAGGTCGTCGAGCAGGTTGGAGTCGGCGAGGCCGATCAGGTTCGAGTAATTCGGGAAGATGGTGTAGGGATCGAAGGCCGCGCCGTAGTAGATCACGTCGTGCAGGAAGTCAGCGGCGCCGAACACCGTCGTGTCGGTGGTGATCTTGAACTCCGGCGACAGCAGGCCGGCCTGGGCGATGGGGCCGGGCTGCACGTAGGTGGGCTCGAAGAAATTGAACACCGTCGCCGCGCGCAGCGGGTTCTCGTCGAGGCCGTAGCCGCTGTCCGAGGTGTCCCAGATCCGCCACTTGCCGTCCGCCGGCGGCACGGCGTTGGTGGCGCGCAGCAGGTGGGCCAGGCGCACGATCGGCTCGCGCAGCTTGCCGTACCCGGGCTGCGGCAGGAAAGTGGTGGCGCGCGCCTCGTAGTCGAGCAGGATCGCCGAGAGCGCCGCCTGCATGTTGCCGCGCACGCCGTGGCCGTCGTTGGCGAAGGCCTGGGCGCAGCGGTAGACGTAGGCCGGGCTGGGATTGCTGGTCACCAGCCGCTGGATCAGCTCGCGGCAGATGAACGGCCCGACGTTGGGATGCCGGAAGATCAGGTCGAGGGCCGCGTCGAGGTCCTGCTGCGGCGTCTGGCCCGGCGGCAGGACGGCGCCGTCGAGCAGCGTCTTGGCGCCCGGCGAGTGGTGCTCCGGCCAGGCCTCCATCGGCTGGCGCCAGTTGGGGGCGTAGTTGTAGAAGTTGTTGGGATCGCTGTGGTCGCCGCCGGCCCAGGTCCAGCCGGTGAAGACCTGGGCGAAGCCCTTGATCACGTCCTGGCTGTAGGTCGGGACCGGCAGGCCGTTCGCGTCGAGGATCAGGGTGCCGTCGGGGTTGAGCTTGTAGAGACCGATCGAGAACAGCTGGTTGACTTCGCGGGCATAGTTCTCGTTCGGGTTGATGCCGTTGGCGGGATCGCCCTGGTCGTTCTGCAGCATGTTGAGGTAGACGCCCATCGTCGGGTCGAGCGTCACGTCCTCGAGCAGCTGGCGGAAGTTGCCGAAAGCGTCGCTCTCGAGCACGTCGAGGTAGCGCGCCATCCCCTCCGGATCGACGTTCGCGTTCTGGTCGGAGATCACCATGATCTCGGAGAGCGCCAGCGCCACCCGCTGCCGGAGCTGGTCGGGGCCGGTCACCGCCTGCCGCCAGAACGACTCCATGACCTGGTTGCTCGAGATCGACTCGCCGGCGGCGCGCGCCGCGTCGATGTAGGCGAGGTGCGAGGTCAGCGGCTGGCCGAACTGGCCGGCGAGCCAGGGGCCGAAGCCGGTCGGCTCGCCCGTGATCACCGCGACGTCGGCAGGCGAGGTCGGTCCGTAGGTCGCCTGCATCAGGAAGCGCGCGGCGTCGGTCTGGGTGGCCGGCGGCGGCGGCAGCGCCGGCGGCGGCGGCGGCGGCACGAAGGTCTGGCTGCCGGTCGAGACGTTGAAGAAGCCCTTGATCTCGCCGGACGGATACATCGCGGTGTGCAGGTTGATGTAGCACTGGCCGGCGAACAGCGCCGCCAGGATCTGGGGGACGGTGAAGCCGCCCGCCGGCACGATGGTCCAGGTGCGGCCGCCCATGGCGTCGGGAGTCGAGGTGTCGATGTCGAACAGGATCGGGCCGCCGGGGCCGTGGATGTGCTGGGCGACGATCGGGCCGCTGAGGTTCGAGTAGGTGTAGTGCAGGACGGCGGTCGCCTGGTTGGCGGCGAGCACCAGGCTGGCCGAGCCGAAGCCGAGCGATAGCGAGGCGCCCTGCGGGACCATCTGCGCCAGGAACAGCGTCGAGGTGCCCGACAGGATGTACTGGCCCCTGGTCACCGGGCTGCCGGCCAGCCCCGGAGCGGTGGCGATAGCCGAGAGAGTGGTGGTCGCGGGCAGGGTCACCGCGGTGGTGTAGAGCGTGCCGTGCGAGCTGCTCGGCGTCGAGCCGTCGGTGGTGTAGAAGATCTGCGCGCCGGGCGTCGAGCTGAGGATCTGCACCTGCTGGCCGCCGAGGTAGCTTCCCGGCGGCGGGTTGAAGGCCGGCGGCGCGGCGGTGCTCTGCTCGAGCGCCGCGTTCGCGAAGTAGCCGTTGACGTCGACGATGACATTGGCGGGGCTGCTGAGGTACCTGCCGGCGACGAGGAACGCGCCGGCGGTGCCGAGCTCGATGACGGTGTTGTTGGCGCGAGTCTGACCGGCAGCGAAGTTCAGCGTCGAGGCCGCGGGGATCGCCGCGCCGGCGGGGCCGAGGACCAGGTAACCGGGAACCGGCGCCGCGACCACGGTGAGGTTGGCGGAGATCGCGACGGCGCGCGTCGAGATGCCGCACTGGCCCGCGGCGTCGAAAGCGCGCACGCCGGCGGGGGGGATTCCCGGAGCACCGAACGGGCCGGTGGCATTCCGCGTGTCGACCAGGCGGCAGGGCGGGACGGTGTAGAAGCTCGCTCCCTGACCCGCCAGCGGCAGAGCGCCGGACATCGCCGCGAGCGCCGCCATGGCGGCCAGCGCCAGCGGGCCGGCGAAGGGCCGAGGGCGCCCGATCCACGGCAGGGCCGGGGTCCCGCGCCAGGGCCTGCGGACGGCATCGTGCTGGTTCACGCCTCCCTCCTCTCTCCGCATTCGGACTGCTGTGGGAGCCAGGGTAGAGCGGCGCCGCCGGGCCGCGCTATGACATGCGTCACTGGACGGTGACGCAGGTCACTGGATAGCAGGGCGAGACCGGAGCATCGGGGCGAGACCGGGCGCCGGGGCGTGCGGCATAATCGCCGCTCCATGAGCTTCCTGGTCTACCTGGGTGGCGGGGCGCTGCTCGGCGCGCTGATGCGCTGGTGGCGCCCGCGCCCGGGCTGGCGCTGGATCGCGGCCTACTGGCTCGCGGCCGGCGCCTTCTTCGCGGCGCCGCTCCTCACCTCGCAGCTGCAGGTGCCTTCCGACATCGCCTACCAGTGGCGCCCGTGGCGGGAGATGGTGCCGGAACCGGTGGTGCCGGCCAACGGGCTGCTCAGCGACGTCCCGCTACAGATCATCCCGTTCCGCGCGCTGGTGCGGGACCGCCTGCTGCGCTGCGAGGCGCCGCTGTGGGCGGGCGAGATGGGCACCGGCGAGCCGCTGCTCGGCAATGCCCAGTCGGCACCCTTCTCGCCCCTCGGTCTGCTGGCGCTGCCGCTGCCGGCGGTGCGCGCGCTGCCGGTCATGGCGGCGCTCAAGCTCTTCGTGTCGCTGCTGCTGACCGACGCGCTGCTCGCGGCGCTCGGCGCGGGACGTGCCGGCGCCTGCTTCGCGGCCATCGCCTTCGCCTTCTCGGTGTACTCGATCTGCTGGGCCCTCTACCCGCTGGGCATGGCGGCGGCATGGCTGCCGGGGGTCGTGCTCGGCCTGGTGCTGCTGCGCCGCGGCGAGCGCGGCGGCCTCGCCGGGCTGGTCGCCTGTGCCGGCGGCATGGCTCTCTCCGGCCATCCCGAGACGCTCGCCCACGCCGCGCTGGCGGCCGGCGTCGTGGCGTGGGCCTTGCTGCTCGGCCGGGTTGACGGAAGCGGGGGCGGCGCGGCGCGCTGGCGCTTCGCCGGCGGGCTGGCGGCCGCGGCGGCGATGAGCGCCGGGCTGGCGGCGCCGGCGCTGCTGCCCTTCGCCGAGGCGCTCCCGGACACGGTGCGCGCACAGCTCATCGCGCGGTCGTCGCGTGGAGTCCAGCCGCCGCCCTTCACGCCGGCGATCTTGAACCTGGCCATCGATCCCCTGGCCAATGGCAGCCCCGGCGGCAGCGCCTGGACCGGTCCGTCGAACTTCAACGAGCTGTGCAGCGGCTACGCCGGGCTGCTCGCCCTGGCCCTCGCCGCCGCGGCCGCCCTGACCTTCGGCGGGCGGCTGCTGGCGATCCTCGCCGGCGGCGCGGCGGCGCTGGCCGCGGCCCTGGCCATCCCGCCTTTCCTGGACCTGGTGCGCGCCCTGCCGCTGCTCGACCACGCCGCCAACGGCCGGTTGCGCCTGGTCTGGGTGCTGGCGGTGGCAGTCGCCGCCGGCCTGGGGCTCGAGCGCCTCGCCGTACGGCCCGCGGGGCGCTGGATCGCCGGCGCCGCCGCCGCCGTGGCGGCC
>DATNKH010000572.1:0-6690 GCA_035603475.1 Thermoanaerobaculia bacterium | reverse complement strand
CCAACCGGGCCAACCGGGCCAGTCGGGCCAGCGGCAGCTGATGGCCACGGTCGCGCTCGGCCACGAGGGCAGCAGCTGGACGATGCGCCGCCGTGCCGGCGTCGCGCCGTACGCTTCGAGCGATCCCGACACGGCGCGGATCTGGTGGACCGACGTCGGCGTCCACCAGAACCTCACCTTCCCCGTCCATCCCGACCCGGTCTCGGGCATGCACTGCTGGCACCAGGCGGTGCGGGTGCGGAAGGCCGGGCCGGGCGACCGCTATGGCGAGATCGCCGCCGACACCGCGAGGGCGCACGAGATCTACCTGGAATGGCTCGCCACGACGCGCCCGGCGAGCCGCCACTCTCCGGACGGCACGCGCCGGCCCCACTGGCTCATCCGGCCGCTCCGCCCGTCGCGCGAGGCCTACCGGCTGCCGCGCTCCGGCCCGGCGGCCCCGACGGCGGCCGTCGGCGCCCGGCCCGATCGCCAGGAGTAGCCGGCAGCGTGGAGCCGGAGCTCTTCCGCGCCCTGGGCGCCCTCTCCGAGACGCCGCGTCCCGACCTGCAGCCGATCGCCGACCTCCTGGATCTCGGGCCGCTGCCGGGCCGCGCCGCGCACGGCGAGCTATTCCTCTTCCAGCTCTACCCCTATGCCTCCGTCTACCTGGGCGCCGAGGGGATGATGGGCGGCGAGGCGGCGGACCGGATCGCCGGCTTCTGGCGCGCGCTCGGGCAGACGCCGCCCGCGGAGCCCGATCACCTGGCGGTGATGCTCGGCCTCCACGCCCGGCTCGGCGAGCTCGAGGAGCAGGCGGCGGACCCGCCGGCGCGCGAGCGCTGGCGGCACGCCCGCGCGGCGTTCCTGTGGGAGCATCTGCTCTGCTGGCTCCCCATCTTCCTGCTGAAGCTCGACGACCTCGGTGGGATCGATGGCTCCGGGCCCTCCGGCAGCTCCGGCAGGGCGATCGGAGCATCCGGGCAGGCCCCCCCGGCCGGCGATGCCGGCGAATCCGGCGTCGCCGCCCCCTTCTACCTGCGCTGGGCTGCCCTCCTTGGCGACGCGCTACGGGCCGAGACGGCGGTCCTGCCCTTGCCCGAAGGTCCGGAGCGCCTGCCGCTCCACCTGCGCGCGGCGCCGCCTGGCATCGATCCGCGGCGCGACGGCCCGGAGGGCTTCCTCGCCTCGCTGCTCTCGCCAGCGCGCACCGGCATGGTCCTGGCTCGCGCCGACCTGGCTCGCGCCGCCCGCGATCTGGGCCTCGGCCTGCGCCTCGGCGAGCGCCGCGTGACGCTGCGGGCGATGCTCGAGCAAGACGCCGGTCCGGTGCTGGGCTGGCTGGCCGGCGAGGCCGCGGCCTGGGCCGGCCAGCACCTGCCGGAAGTCCATGTCTCGCCGTCGCTGGCGGCCTGGTGGCACGAGCGCGCGGCAGCCACGGCGCGCTTGCTCGGCGAGCTGCGGGCGGGGATCTGACCGCGCGGCGGACCGATCGCGGCACCACGGTAGCGGGTCAGTTTCCCACTATCTGTTTGACAGCCGAATCTCGCCCCCGATACCCTAATGGCATCGAGCACGGCAGTCGACCGTTGGAACCCCGTACGCGGCCTGACGCGGGCCGCAGGGCGAGGGGCGAGCCATGAGACAGACCCAGCAGTTCCCCAGCCCGCTGGTGGAGCAGGAGCTGGTGAAGATGGAGAACGAGTGGGCACGGGCTTGGCAGCTGCCCGACCCGCCCGCCCTGGAGAACATCGTCGCCGACGATTTCAGCTTGATCAGCTCCAGCTCGAAGGGCGAGGTCACCAACAAGCGCCAGTACATCGATGCGACGCTCAGGCTGGTGCGCGGCGACGGTTTCAGCTTCGAGAGGATGACCGTGCGCATCTACGGCGACACCGCGGTGATCAACGCCCAGTTCCAGCAGAACGCGACCTTCGCCGGCCATGACTGGAGCGGCGAGTTCCTGCTGACCGACGTCTGGGTGAAGCGTAACGGCCGCTGGCAGGTCGTGGCGCGCCACTCCAGCCGCCCGGCGGTGTGAACGAGCGGGTGGGCCGACGGGCGGGCTCCAGGTCCACGGCAGGTAACCGGCCCACGACCGCGCGATCCGCGCGATACCCCAGTCCCGTTCAGCACCTCCGGCCATGGTAAAGTTACGGGCCGCCTCGGGGCCGTGTCCGGCGCTCGCCGTGCCAAGGCCCCCGAGTTCCCCTGACGAGAGCCCCGGATGGGACGAGGAGCGCCTGCGCGAAGCGAGATGCCTGCTACCGCCACGATGACGAGCCGCTGGACCGCCGCCGATTCGATGGACCTCTACAACATCAACGGCTGGGGCAACAACTACTTCTCGGTCAACGGCCGGGGTCACATCTCGGTCCATCCGGCGGGCAACGGCGCCCCGGCGATCGATCTCAAGGACCTGGTCGACGAGGTCCGCCAGCGAGGGATCGGACTGCCGCTGCTCATCCGCTTCTCGGAGATCATCAAGGCCAGGGTGGTGGAGCTCAACGAGGCTTTCGGGCGGGCGATGTCGGAGTACGGCTACCGCAACGTCTACCGCGGCGTCTACCCGATCAAGGTGAACCAGGACCGTTACCTGGTGGAGCGCCTGGTCACCTACGGCAGGCCCTACCACTTCGGCCTCGAAGCAGGCTCCAAGCCCGAGCTGCTGGCGGTGATGGCGATGCTCGAGGACGAGGAAGCGCTGATCGTCTGCAACGGCTACAAGGACGAGGAGTACGTCGAGACCGCGCTGCTCGCCAGCAAGCTCGGCCGCAACGTGATCCTGGTGGTCGAGAAGCCCTCGGAGCTCGCTCTCATCCGCCAGATCGCCGGCAAGACCGGGGTGCGGCCGCGCCTCGGCATCCGCTCCCGGCTCTCCGCCCGCGGCGCCGGCCACTGGGAGGCGTCCGGCGGCGACCGCTCGAAGTTCGGCCTCTCCGGCCGCGACCTGCTGAACGCCATCGACTACCTGCGCGAGCACCAGCTGCTCGACTGCTTCGAGCTGCTGCACTTCCATCTCGGCAGCCAGATCTCGTCCATCCGCTCGGTCAAGGACGCCCTGCGCGAGGCGGCGCAGATCTACGTCAACCTGGTCAAGATGGGCGCCTCGCTGCGCTACCTCGACGTCGGCGGCGGCCTCGGCATCGACTACGACGGCTCGAACACCAACTTCGCCTCGTCGCTCAACTACACCCTGCAGGAGTACGCCAACGACATCGTGTTCGGCGTCATGGAGGTCTGCGATCACGAGGAGGTGCCGCATCCCATCCTGGTCTCGGAATCGGGCCGCGCCACCGTCGCGCATCACGCTGTGCTCATCGTCGAGGCCCTGGGCGTCGCCGAGTTCTCGGTCGGCAAGCTGCCGCGGCAGCTGCCGATGGATGCCGAGCTGCCGCTCAAGCACCTCTTCGAGACCCACCGCGAGGTGTCGCGGAAGAACCTGCTCGAGTCCTACCACGACGCCATCTCCTACCGCGACGAGTGCCTGAGCCTGTTCAACCTCGGCCACCTGTCGCTCGACAACCGGGGCCTCGCCGAGGACCTGTTCTGGGCGACCTGTCAGAAGATCCTCAAGATCACCCGCACCCTGCCGCAGGTCCCCGAGGACCTGGAGGGGCTCGAGCGCACGCTGGCCGATACCTATTTCTGCAACTTCTCGGTGTTTCAATCGCTGCCCGACTCGTGGGCGATCGATCACCTCTTCCCGATCCTGCCCATCCACCGGCTCCAGGAGGAGCCCGCGAGCCGGGCGGTGATCGCCGACATCACCTGCGATTCGGACGGCAAGATCGATCATTTCATCGACCGCCGCGACGTCAAGAACGTGATCGAGCTGCACTCCCTGCAGCCCGGCTCTCCCTACTACCTGGGCGCCTTCCTGGTCGGGGCTTACCAGGAGATCCTGGGCGACCTGCACAACCTCTTCGGCGACACCAATACCGTGCACGTCTCGCTCGACGCCGAGGAAGGGTATACGATCGACGGCGTGGTCACCGGCGACAGCGTCGCCGACGTGCTGCGCTACGTGCGTTACGACCGCGGCGACCTGGTGGCGCGGGTGCGCCAGGCGGCCGAGGCGGCATTGCGCGCCAAGCGCATGACGCTCGAGGAGTCGCGCCTGCTGGTGGGCCGCTACGAGGAAGGCTTGTCGGGCTACACCTATCTCGAACAGGACTGACGCCGTCCCGCGTCGAGCCCGATCCACGGGGCGTGCGCGCGGACCGTCGAGCGAAAGGACACGCCATGAGCAGCATCGCCCTCGAGGTCGAGCCCTTGATCGAGAACCTGCGCGCCGCGGTCCGGCTGCGCGACACCGCGGCGATCGCCGCGCGGATCAAGGAAGAGCTCGAGGACCTCATCCCGGCGGAAGGGCTGCGGCTGCCCGAGCGCTTCCGCAGCGCCCACGCCGACAGCTATTGCCGCCGGCTGCTCTACCGCGACGCGGAGCTCGGCTTCACCGCGCTGGTCATGACCTGGGGCCCCGGGCAGCGCACCGCACTGCACGATCATGCCGGGATCTGGTGCGTCGAAGGGGTGGTCGAAGGCGAGCTCGAGGTGACGCGCTACGAGCTACTCGAGGAAGCCGCCGGCGGGCTCTGCCGGTTCGAGCAGCGAGGCAGCGTGCGGGCGCGGGCCGGTTCGGCGGGGGCGCTCATCCCGCCGTTCGAGCACCACGTCCTGGCCAACGTCGATCCCGGCCGCATCGCCCTGACGCTGCACGTCTATGGCGGCGAGATGGACCACTGCTCGGTGTTCGAGCCCCAGCCCGACGGCAAGTTCCGCCGCCAGGCGAAGATGCTGACTTACGACGAGTGAGTTACCGCTGACTGGCGGCGATTCGCCGCTGCGATAGAGCTCGAGGCCTGCTCGAAAGCGTCTACCGGGCGCCGGCCACGCCGGCCAGCGCGGCGGCGGCGGCGGCGACCGGGGCCGTCGCCGGCGCGTCCAGCAGCACCGAGAATCCCAGCAAGCCGAAGATCCGCTGCACGTAGTCGCGCGTCTCGGAGAACGGCGGCACGCCGCCGAAGCGGTCGACGGCGCCTTCGCCCGCGTTGTAGGCGGCGAGCACGCGGACCGGATCGTCGCCGAAGCGGTCGACCAGCCAGCGGAGGTAGCGGCTGGCGGTCTCGAGGTTCTTGCGCGGGTTGAAGAGATCGCGTTTGCGCGGCAGGCCGAAGCGGCGGGCGGTCGAAGGCAGCACCTGCATCAGGCCGTAGGCGCCCTTGCGCGACCGGGCGCGCGGATTGAAGTCCGATTCGACCTTGGCAATCGCGGCCACCAGCAGCGGGTTCAGCGCGTAGGTCCTGGCGATCTGATAGATCAGCTTGCCGAAGGGCCGGCGCGGCACTCCGAAGGTCGCATCGAAACCGAGGGCGGGATGCGGCTTGGGCGCCGGTGGCGGCGTCGCGGCGGCCGGGTGGGCCGGGGAGGCGACCGTGGCTGGCGTGACCGCCGGGGCGGCAGCGGCGGCGGCGGCCGGACCGGCATTCGAAGAGCCGGCTGCCGCGGCCGGAGCGGCGGAATCCGGCCGCAAGGCTGCGCCGGTCATTGCGGCGAGCTCGCCTTCGGCGGTGGCCGCCTCGGCCAGCCGCTGGCAGACGCCGGCCTGGTCTAAGTCCCCGGCGATCAGCGCGATTGGGTTGATCAGCGCGATCGGGTCGATCGGGTCGATCGGGGCCGCGGCGGTCGCCACGGCCAGGTGGGCGGCCTGCGACGCGGCGCCTGCCGTCGCGGCCGGGAGGGCGGCGCGGAGGTCCGCATCCGACGGCCGTGCCAGCTCGGCGGCGTGGGCGCCGAGCGCGCCCGCGCAGGCGAGCAGCAGCGAGGCGCTGCAGGCGGACAGGCGGCGAGAGCCGGTGTGGCGCCGTTCGGCCATGAGGCCAGCCAAGCCGGCAACCCGTGGCGAGCGGCGGCGGGCAGGCGATGGCGATCGCATGGGTCCCCCCTCCAAACTCTGTCAACTCGTACTGCAGCGACGGACTGAGGGGGCATAGATACTAGAGTCGTCACCGCGCTGTCAATCGCGAACCTGGCGTAAGTGCACGTCGCCGGAGCCGCCGGGAGTCGCGGCAAGTGGACCCCCGTACTCCCCGCGGGTATCGCGGGTACCGGGGTACCGGCCTGCCGTAGCGCCCGCCCGCGGCGTCGTGCTAGCTTCAAGGTTGGGATGCGGGCCCGCCCCGGGTCCGTTCGGGGAGAGGTCGAACGAGGTCCTCCGGAGAGCGATCATGAGATCCCGACGCCGTCGATCGCGCCGCCTGGCGAGCCGGCGCCGCCGCATGGTGCGCCCGATCTGGCCACTGATCGGTCTGGCGCTGGCCGCGGCGGCGGCGGCCATGCTTGCGAGCCGACGCCGCAGCGGCGACGACCGGCAGGGGGCGCCGGCGGGGTCCGCGGAGGGAGCGGGCGACGGGGGGGGTGACCAGGGCGCGGACCCGGCCACCCCAGGAGCCGAGCCGGCCAGGCCGGGCGCGCGCGCCACCGGAGAAGGCGAGCCGGCCTCATCCGAGCAGCTGTGGATCGCCGGCCCAGCGGGCAACCTGTTCGTTCGCGACTGCGGCGAGGCTGCCGGCGGGGGTCTGCCGGTCCTCTTCGTCCACAGCCTGGCGGGCAATGGCGGCCAGTGGGCGCTGCAGCTCGATCACCTGCGGCGGCGCCGGCATGCCGTGGCGCTCGACCTGCGCGGGCACGGCGATTCCGACCCGGCCG
>DATNKH010000571.1:0-3957 GCA_035603475.1 Thermoanaerobaculia bacterium | reverse complement strand
GATCAAGCGCCTGGCATCGATCCTGCGGGCCGTCGCCCGCCTCTCCGAGCGCGTGCCGGGCGCCCTGCTGATCGTCGTCGGACGGTTCCTGAGCGAGGAGTACCGCCTGGGTCTCGAGCGGCTGGCCGGCGAGCTCGGGATTGGCGAGCGGGTCCGCTTCCTCGGGCAAGTCTCGAGGGGCGATTTCAATCAGCTGCTGCTGACCTGCGACGCGGTGGTCAACCTCCGCTACCCGTTCCTCAAGCAGATGTCCGCCACGCTGCTGCGAGCCGTGGCGGCGGGCAAGCCGGTGGCGGTGACCGACGTGCCCGACTGGGATCACTTTCCGCCCAGCTTCTGCTACCGTGTACCGGCCGATGAGACCGAGGACGCCAACCTCGCCGAGTGGCTCGTGGGCTTGGCGCTGGATCCCGAGCGCGCCGCCGCGGCGTCGCGGGCGGCGCGCGAGCACTACCTCGGCCACGGGACCCTGCAGCAGATGGCGGATCGGTACCGCGTCGTGATCGAGGAGCTGACCGGCGGCGCCCCAGCTGACGCACCGGCGGTGGCGCCCGCAGCCGCCGCGGCGCCCGCAGAGCACGCAGCGCCCGCAGCGCTCGGAGGCAGGCCCGGCCTGCGCCACAACAAGGTCTGCGAGATCGAGGACTTCCGCGATCCCGAGCTGGCCGCGTTGATCCGCGACGTCTTTCCGCACGTCGCCGCGCTCGGCGGACCGTCCTTCCCCGCCGGCGCCGAGGACCGCAAGCACTGGGAGATCGCCATGAGCGTGCGCGCGTTGCGGCGCCATGGCGCGCTGCGGCCGGACGCGACGGTGCTCGGAGTGGGCGCCGGCACCGAGCTGACCAGCTTCTATCTCACCCGCGACGTCGCCCGCGTCGTCGCCATCGACCGCTATCTCGATCCGGGCATCTGGTCCGCAGAGGCTTCCACCCTGATGCTCACCCGCCCGCAGGCGGTCTGTCCGTATCCGTTCGAGGCGGCGAAGCTGACCGTCCAGCACATGGACGGCCGGGTCCTCGACTACCCGGACGGGAGCTTCGCGGGTGTCTTCTCCTCCGGGTCGATCGAGCATTTCGGCGAGCTGCCGGACGTGGCCGCCGCCGCCTTCGAGATCGGCCGCGTGCTCGAGCCGGGGGGCGTCGCGACCCTGTCCACCGAGTTCCTGATCTCCGGCCCGCCCGGGGCGTGGGGCTGGCCAGGAGTGCTGCTCTTCAACCCGGAGCGGCTGCGGCGCTACATCGTCGAGGCGAGCGGGCTCGAGCCCGTGGACGAGCTGGACGCGGCGGTCTCCACCGCCACGGTGCGCACGCAGCGCCAGTTGGCGACGGCGATACGCGAGATCGACGAGGGAGAGCGGAAGCTGCCGCACCTGGTGCTCGACGGCGACGGGCAGCTGTTCGGCTCGGTCCACCTGGCGCTGCGGAAGACCGCGCGCTACCCGCTCACCGACAACTCCTGGGCGCGTCCCTCCGAGGCCTTGCGAGCGCAGACGGCGGAGGCGGCCCTGGCCGTTGCCGACCGCCTGCGCGCGGTCGTCGCGCCCGCGCCGCCGGCTGCCTCGACGGGTGCGGAGCCCCCGCCGCCGCCCGCCGGCAGCCGCGTCGACGAGGCCTTCAGGCGCTGGGACGCGGTGCGGGCCCGCAGCGGCCTGACCGTGGCGGCCAGCGGACCGCTGCCGGCGCGCACGCTGCGTTTCCTGTCCCGCGCCGGCCGGCGGGTCCGCGACCTCGGCGTGGCCTGGGATCGCGAACGGGAGCTGCTGCAAGCGGTCATCGACGACCTGGCGCGGCAGGGCGCCGCGCTCGCGCGGCTGGGGGCCCTGGAGGCGGAGACGGCGCGGCTGCGCGAGCGGCTCGCGCAACGCGACGCGCTGCTGCCAGAGACGCGCGAGCTGGCGGCGCGTCTCGACACCTTGCAGGCGCGCTTTGGCGGGTTGGCGGTGCGCCAGCAGCAGGCCGAGCAGGAGCTGCGCGGCCACGGTCTCGGCTTGCTGGCGCTGGCAGCCGGGCTGGACGGCGCGAGCGGCGGCCCGGGCCGCGGTTGGGAGCTCGACGCCGGCCGGCTGGCCGCGCTGCTCGGCCGGCTCGAGCGCGAGGTGCCGGCGCTGGCGCGCGCCGTGGCGATCGAGGTCTCGATGTCCGGCTCCGAGCATGCCGAGGAGCTGAGGCAAGCGGCGGCGGCCTGGTTCGGGGCCCGCCTCTCGAGCCACGGGCCCGCGTACCGCTACCCGAACGACGCCTGGCTGCACCTCGACCCCGCTCCCCCCGCCGAGGGGCGCGAGGGGCGCGCGCGGCAGCTGCTGCTCGAGATCGCCGCCGGCCGCCTAGCGCGCGGCGGCACCCTGCTGCTGGTCACGGCGGCCGGGGCGGCGGCCGCCGCCAGTCACCCCCTGCTGCGGTCCGCCGGCGAGCGGAACCTCGGCGACGACCTCCTGGGAGGACCGGCGCGGGTGTGGGTCTGGGAGAGAGTGTGACCGGGCGGTGAGCGTGAGGAAGGCGCCGGTGCGACCGTGGCGCCGGCACCGCCCGCGGGGAGGGACCGCGCCGGCGGCCCTGTCGCTGGTCCTGGCTGCCGTTGCCGCTCTTCTCGGCCTCGGGATCGGGGCCTGTGGATCGCGGGGCGCGAGCCCCGGCGCCGGCGCCGCGCCGCGGGACGTGATCCTGATCTCGATCGACACGCTGCGCGCCAGTCACCTCGGTTGTTACGGCTACGGCAAGCCGACCTCGCCTCATCTCGACAGCTTCCGCGAAGATGCCGTGCTCTTCCGGCAGGCCATCTCCACAGCGCCTTCCACCCTGACCGCGCACGCCTCGATGATGACCTCCCTGGTGTCGCGCCAGCACGGCGCCTCGTTCGACCTCCACCGCCGACTCGCGCCGAGCTTCCTCACCGTGGCCGGCGTCTTCCGGCAGCACGGGTACCGCACCATCTCGTTCAACGACGGCGGCCAGATCGCGGCCGAGCTCGGCATCGGCAACGGCTTCGAGGTCTACCAGTCGTCCCGGCCGACCGATCGCTATCACTTCGCGGACATCGTCGATCAGGCGACCGGCTGGATGGCCGCCAACCCTCCCGGCCGGCTCTTCCTCTTCCTCCATACCTACGAGGTCCATCATCCGTACACGCCCGCCCGCCGCTTCCTCGACCTGATGGAACCGCCGTACCACGGTCCCCTGCCGGCCGGCGAGACCGACATGGCGACGCTGGTCGCGATCAAGGAGGGCCGGCTGCGAGCCGGGCCCCGCGACCGCGCCCACGTCGTCGCCACCTACGACGGCGAGGTCCGCTCGATGGACGAGGCCTTCGGGCGCCTGGTCGCCTTCCTGCGCAGCCGCGGCCGGTACGACGCGGCGCTGATCGTCTTCACCGCGGATCATGGCGAGGAGTTCGACGAGCACGGCACGCTGGGCTGGCACGCTCACACGCTCTACGACGAGCTGCTGCGGGTGCCGCTGCTGGTCAAGTATCCCTACGGCGAGCACCGCGGCGAGACGGTGGCCTCCCAGGTGCGCATCATCGACGTCGCGCCGACCCTCGTCGCGGCGCTTGGCTGGCCGATGCCGGAGCAGTTCCGCGGCGCCGACCTGACCCCCCTGGTGCTCGGCCGGGCCGGCGCGCCGCGGTTCGCGGTCAGCCGGTTCGACTCGCTGCCGACCGCCGCCCTCCGGGCCGGCTCCTGGAAGCTCATCGGCGAACGTCTGTTCGATCTGCGGAGCGACCCGGGCGAGACGCGGGACGTCGCCGCCGAGCATCCCGAGATCGTCAGCTTCCTGCGCCGGCGGCTGGCGGCGCTCGAGGCCGAACGCCCCGCGGCAGCCGGACCCCGGGTCGAGCTGAGCGCCGAGGAGCGCGACCGCCTGCGGTCTCTCGGGTATCTCCCGTGAGGGCTAAGAAGAGGGGACCCGCCTGCCCGGTTCTACCCGTAGCGCCTTCGGAGCTCAGACGTGTCGCGCAACT
>DATNKH010000570.1:0-12657 GCA_035603475.1 Thermoanaerobaculia bacterium | reverse complement strand
CTCACCGGCAACGCCCTGACCGCCAACCTGAACACCTCTCCGAGCTGGGGGGAGTTCCGCAGCGAAATCCTGGCCAACCGCCCGCTCATCAGCTTCATCCCTGGCCATTCCCGCACCGTGGCGGGTTACACCGAGTCGGGTATTCTCAATATCATCGAGGGGCTGACGCCCTTCCATGGCCTGCTGGTCTACGACCCATGGCCGCCCAACATGGGCGTCATCACCCGGTATGAGAACTTCGACGCCCAGAACTACAGCGACACCTTCACGGCGCACGTTACTCTGCAATGACCTCGGGCGGCGAAGACATCGCGCAGCATAGGCGGGTGCGCGAGCTTGCCGCCCGCCTGCTGACCTCAGGCGCAACGGGACGAGGCGGCGGGACGGCAGCCCCGGCAGGGGACCTCCTGGACCCGGTGCCCATCCGCTCGCCCGGTGGCGAGCCGGCCGGCTGGTGGGTCCCTCTGGCCGCCGGCGGTCAGTTGCTCGGCTTCCTTCAGTTCGACGACGCCCTTCGCTTCCGGCGCTCTTCGTCCTTCCAGCGCCGGCCGGGAGACCTCGCTTCCTGCCCGCCGCTCGCCGATTGGACCGATCCGGCCCGCATCCTGGAACGTGCCCGCATCCGCGCCTCTCCCGGCGACCGGCTGGAAACCCCTTTCCTGAGCTTCGACGCCAACCCTGACCGCCTCGCCTGGGCTGTACCGGCAACCACCCCGGACGGCGAGCGGAAAATCATCTTCGTGGCCGGCGACGCGGTCTACCTCGCCTCTTGAGCCGAGTGGCGTCTACAGTCAGCCGGCGGCCTGGGGCAGGCCGAGCTGGCGCAGCAGGGCGGCGACGCGGCGGTCCGCCCGGATGGGCGCCAGCTCGGGATCGGTCGCCAGCATCACCACCATGGGGTCGCGCGCGGCGACGGCACGCTGCAGGGCCGCGATGGCGGCCTCCGGATCGCCCGCATCGACCTCGAGAGCTGCGACGGCATAGGGCGACAGGTAGGCGCCTCCGGAAGCCGGCGAGGGAACGCGCGCCAGACGCGCCAGCCGCGCCAACCTCCAGCTGGCGATGCGGCGCCGCGCGGCCGCGGGGTCGGTGGCGGCGCCGGCTGCCAGCGTGGCGGCCTCCGCCGGCGACGCGCCTTCGTGGCGCAGCCCCTCGCGCGCCACTGCGAGCGATTCGGCGTCGCGGCCGCGGCGCGCCAGGGCCCGCTCCAGGCAGTCGCGGGCGGCGGCGAACCCCGGCTCGAGATCGAGCAGGCGGCGCATCGCGGCGATGGCCTCGTCCGGGCGGCCGGCCCGGTAGAGCACCCAGCCGAGGTCGGCGGAGGCGCGTAGTGACAGCGGCTCGAGCCGCTGCGCCTCGCGGATCTCGGCGATCCCTTCGTCCATGCGGCCGAGCGCGACCAGCAGCCAGGCGTAGTCGTGATGCGCCGGCGCAAAGCTGGGGTTGACCGCGAGCGCTCGCCGGAGCTCGCGCTCGGCGCCGCCGTAGTCCCAGTGGTAGCGGAAGCGGATCGACCCCAGCACGGTGCGGGCCTCCACCGAGCCGGGATCTCGCTCGAGCGCGTCGAGCGCCGCCGCCTCGGCGCGCGGATAGACGTCGGCGGGCGGCCTGAGCCCCATCACCGCCATCAGGTGGTAGCAGTCGGCGAGGCCGGACCGTGGCGCGGCGGCGCCGGGGTCGCGGTCGGCGGCGGCGCGGAACTCGGCTGCCGCCCGGTCGAGCATCGGCGCGGAAGCGGCCCGCGCGAGCAGGTACCGCCCGCGCAGCTCGAGGTCGTGGGCGTCCGGGTCCGCCACCGCCCCGGCCTCCCCAGCCGCGCCGGCCGCCCCGGCCGCCCCGGCCGCCGCGCGAGCCGCGAGCACCGGCCGCGACGGCGCCAGCAGCTCGCTCGCCAGCCCGCGCGCCACCCGCTCGGCAATGGCGCTCTCCGCCTCCAGCGTCCGGCGCAGCTCGACGTCCTGGCGCTCGCTCCAGAGGGTCGTGCCGTCGGCGGCGCGGACCAGCCGCACGGTGACCCTGGCCCGCTCGCCGTCGCGCCGCACGCCGCCCTCGAGAAGATAGGCGACCCCCAGCCGGCGGCCGATCTCGGCAGCATCGCCGGCGTGCCCCTTGAGCGCCATCACCGAGGTGCGCCCGACGACCGCGAGCCGTCCCGGGCGCCAGCTGCCGAGCCGCGAGATGAGCTCCTCGGTGAGCCCATCGGCGAAGTACTCCTGGCCCGCGTCGCCGCTCAGGTTGGCGAGCGGAAGCACCGCGAGGCGCACCGGCGCCGGACCGGGATGTCCAGCCTGGCCGGCCGGGCCGGCCGATCGGCGCGCGCCGAGCCACCACGCGGCCGCCAGGCTGAGCGCCGCGAACAGCGCCAGCGCCACGGCCGCGCCGACTGCCGAAGGGCGGGGCGAGCGCCGCGGCAGCAGAATTGTGCGGGGTCGCGCCGCGAGCGAAGCGGCCGCGGCGGGTAGCAGCCCCGGCGCCGGCCCTGCCGCCTCGGCCGCGAGGGTCACGCTGGTTGGCTGGTGCTGGTCCGGTTCCTCCGCTTCCTCCGCACCCGTGCGGGCCGTCGCCGCGCCTGCCGTCTCGGGGATCTCGGCGACCGGCGCCAGCAGGCGGTACCCGCGCCGGGGAATGGTCTCGATGTAGCGGGGGGCCCGGGTCTCGTCGCCGAGCGCGCGCCGCAGCTCGCGGACGCTGCGCCACACCACGTCGTCGCTGACGAAGCGCCCGTCCCAGACCTCGCGCACGAGCTCGTCCTTGGTCACCACGCGGCCGGGGCTGCGGGCCAGGCAGACCAGCACCTCCATCACCTTCCGCTCGATCTGGACGGCCACCGGCTGCTCGGTGCTCTCGACGGCGCCCCTGGCGCCCGACGTGCCGAGCCTGCCAAGCGTGCCCGTTGCACCGAGCCCCGCGGCCGGCTCGACGAGGTTGCGCGACGGCCGGACCCGCCGGTCGCCCAGCAGGAAATCGCCCATGGCCGACGCCACTTCCGGACCGAGGCTCACGCTTACAGTGTAGCGAACCCTGCTGCCGCACGTTTCGCCGGGCCGCGGTTGGTAATGGGTCCGTCTCCCTCGGAGTCTCTTTGGGCGAGAGGCCGGGGCTGCGGGGGCGGAGGACTTGGCCCCTCGCCCAAGGGGACGCCGAGGGAAACGGACCCACTACCCCGCGGTTGTCACGGTCATGGGCTCTTGACAGTCAGTCGTCAGATGGCAAACTTGCCAATATGCTGACTGCCGCAGGGGCTGGCGTGACGAAGATGACGGACGAGCGCGGGGCACACGAGGAGAGGGCCGCGGCGGCGGCCATGGCGATCGACCGCCGCAGGATCGCCGCCACCCACGAGGTCATCCGGCCGCACCTGCGGGTCACGCCGGTCGTCGACCTCGCCGGCACGGAGCTGGCGCCCGCCTGGCCGGCGCCGGCGCGCCTGACGCTGAAGCTCGAGCAACTGCAGCATGCCGGCTCCTTCAAGACCCGGGGCGCCTTCGCCAACCTGCTGCTGCGCGAGGTCCCCGACGCGGGGGTGGTCGCGGCGTCGGGCGGCAATCACGGCGTCGCCGTGGCCTACGCCGCGATGCGGCTGGGGGTGCGGGCGAAGATCTTCGTCCCCACCGTGGCGTCGCCCGCCAAGATCGACCGCATCCGCCGCTATGGCGCGGACCTCGCGATCGAGGGCGAGCGCTACGCGGACGCGCTGGCCGCCGCCGAAGCCTGGGCCGAGCGGACCGGGGCCTTGCCGGTGCACGCCTTCGACCAGGAGGAGACGCTGCTCGGACAGGGCACCCTCGGCATGGAGCTCGCCAGCCAGGCTCCCGGCCTCGACACCGTCCTGGCCGCGGTCGGCGGCGGCGGATTGATCGGCGGCATCGCGGCCTGGTATGCCGGGAGCGCGCGGATCGTGGGCGTAGAGCCCGAGGCCGCGCCGACGCTGACGGCAGCGCTCGCCGCCGGCCGTCCCGTCGATGCCCCGGCCGGCGGCATCGCCGCCGATTCCCTCGCGCCGCGGCGCGTCGGCGAGCTGATGTTCCCGCTCGCCCGCGCCCACGTCGAGCGGGTGACACTGGTCAGCGACGACGCGATCCAGCGCGCCCAACAAGCCCTCTGGGACCACCTGCGCATCGTCGCCGAGCCGGGCGGCGCCGCCGCCTTCGCAGCGCTGCACAGCGGCGCCTACCGCCCGGCTCCCGACGAGCGCGTCGGCATCGTGATCAGCGGCGGCAACACGAACGCCGTCGATTTCTCCAGCCGGAAGTCCAGCTAGCTGCCGCGTCGACTCGCGGCGGCAGCGGCTCGACTGACGACCTGGTCCGCGTGCTTCGCCCCTTCACCTTGCTCACCTTCGCCCTGTTGACATGAGCGTAACTATGGCGTAAGTTGGCGCGAATCGAACCCGATCCAGTTGCCGCGGCGGCGCCGGAGCGCCCGCGGGCCGGCACAGGTTCCATGCTCTGAAAAGGAGGCGAGAGATGGGCAAGAGGATCTTGCTGGGCAGCCTGGTGGGCAGCGTCGTCGTGTTCGTCGTCAGCGCCGCCTGGCACATGACCCCAAGTCTTGGCGAGATCGGAGTCAAGGCCCTGCCCGGCGAAGCCGCCGTGCTCGCCGGGCTGCACAGCTCGCTGCACGAGCCGGGGCTCTATTTCTTCCCCGCACCCGACATGTCAGCGGGCAGGACGAAGGAGCAGGTGAAGGCGGACGAGGCGGCGTACCTCGAGAAGTACAAGAGTGGCCCCTCTGGCATCATGGTGTACCACCCGGGTGGTGAAGAGCTGAATTTCGGCAAGTTGATGGTCTACCAGTTCCTGTTCGGGCTGGCAGGGTCGTTCGTCATCGCCTGGATCCTCGCGCTCACCGCCGCCTCGACGACGTTCGGCGCTCGGGCCTGCTTGGTGCTGCTGATCGCGCTCTTCGGCGGCATCGTCTACTCCCTGCCGGAATGGAACTGGTATGGCTATCCCGCGAGCTACACGATCGCCAGCATCGCCAGCATGCTGGTGAGCTGGGGCATCGCCGGACTTGCCATGGCGGCCATCGTCAAGCGACCCGCAGCCGGCTGACCCCCGGGCTCGGTCGGGCGCTCCTGCGGTCTGCCCGCGATCCACGAGATCAGCGGGAGCGCGATCCGACCGCGCGGCGGAGGCTTGCAACTTTATTTCTAGGGGAACAACTATGGAGCTCTCTATTCAGGTTCCAGAAGATCATTCGGCCAAGATCTGGCGGTACGTTGACTTGCCGAGGCTCTTGAGTCTTTTAGAAGAGAGTTGCTTGTACCTTGCCCGCGCAGACCTTCTTGGAGATCCATTCGAGGGCTCATTCACGCCAAGATCTCTCGATGCTGAGCGTGTAAAGGCAGGAGACGAGTACCTTTCCAATACCTGGCGACCACTCCTCGGTCGCTTACCGAAATGGACCTACGTTTCATGCTGGCATCTAGCTGAGTGGGAGTCTGCCGCCCTCTGGCACCTAAATGCGAGCACCTCCAGTGCCGTGGCCTTGCAGAGCACGGTTGCCAAACTGATTTCTGCCTTTCCTGCGACTACTGAACAAGGCAGTGAAGGAGAGCTAAGAGTTCAAGATGTGAGTACAGTGACCTATCTAGATTATCGCAGCGACGGCCCAGATCTTTCGTTTACCTCCGGTCCATATATTATCAAGAGAGCCTCGTTTGCCCACGAAAAAGAGATCCGCGCAGTTCTCCAGATCTTGCCCACAATTCCGAAGGCTCTTGGAAAGAGAGCCATCAACCTTTCGGCGCCCGATGGTTCGCCAGGCATCAGACAAGCGATCGTGCCTGCTGCGTTCTTGGATGCCATTTACATTTCACCGAGTGCCCCGACCTGGCACTCGAATTTGCTGGTTGCCCTACTCAAAAAATACGATTTGCAACATCTTGGGTTGAGTAAGTCAAGCCTTCAGGATGAGCCGTTTTTCTAGATCTACTCCAAGCCGTAGGGGCGACGGCCGTCCGCGCGACTTTGGTTCGCCGCGCGGCGTTTGCGGTCAGGCTCGATGGATGTATGACATAATCAGAGCGGAGAGTCGACGAGGCGCGGGGCGCGAAATCACCATCCGCCCAGCAGCAGAGCCTGCCGCAGGGTCGGAGCGGAACGGACGGGCCGTCGTCTCGCGCACGCTCCATTCCGGGTGGCCGAGAGTGGGAGCGAAGACTTCTGGCGTCCTCCGACCAGACACGGCACCTGCTCGGTCAGCTGCAGGCCCTCCGCAAGCACCGCGGCAAGTAGGAGCGTCTGCCCGCCTGCGCCGGCTTCTCGGTTCAGGACGCCGGCTGTGCGATACTCCCCGGCTGCGGCGTGGGCGGCGCGCCATGGCGGCGGCCGCGCGCGTGGAGCGAAAGGAGACGACGCATGCACGGCATGCACGACCCGTCTGCGGGCGTAGCGTGGGGATGGCTGGCGTTGATGTTGGTTGGCGCCGTCGCGGCATGCGCAAGCGAGGGCACGCGGCCGGGCAGCGCCCAGGCCGGGGCTGCCGGCAGCACGCCGGACGGTACCGCGGCCAGTGCCCACGCGAGCGCTCCGGCCGGCGGTACCGCCGGCGCCCAGGCAGGCTCACCGGCAGGCGACAAGAAAGCGGCGCCGGGTGGCACGACCCAGCCCTGGGCGGTCACGCGCTCGGGCGAGCTCTCCAGGCCCCTGATGCCCGATCGTTCGCTCGACCCTCCTGCCGAGCAGGTGCCGGTGCTCCTGGCCTACGGCCAGGGAGTCCAGCGCTACGTCTGCAAGGAGAAGGAGCAGGCGAAGGGGAGCTTCGAGTGGACGCTCAAGGAGCCCGTGGCGAAGCTCTCCGATGCCACGGGCCACGAGATCGGCAACCATTCGGCCGGCCCCACCTGGCAGCTGGCGGACGGCAGCAAGGCGGTCAAGAAGAGGCTGGTCGCGAGCGTCCCGGCGCTCGCCTTCGACGCCGTTCCCTGGCTGCTGATCGAGATCCAGTCGAGCGGCAAGGGCGGGCTGGCCGACACGCAGTACGTGCAGCGGATGGATACCGTCGGCGGCGCACCCCCCGGCGCTGGATGCGATGCGGCCCATGCCGGCGCGACCCAGGACGTCGACTACCGCGCCACCTATCTCTTCTACTCCCCGCGGAAGTCGCCCTAGTCACCACGCCTGCCGGCTGCCGTCCCCCCTCATCCAGAGAGGGCCGGCGCCCGTACATTCAGGAGAATCCGGGGTACGGGTGGTTTCCCGCTGCCGCGCGCCCGGCGGAATTCGGAGGGCGCGGCAGCGGTTGTCCAATACATCTCCCTGAGTGCGGCCCGGCTCTGGGTGGGGTGTGTAACGGCCGGCCGCCGGGGAACGCCGGAAGTGAATGACGAGCAGCAAGAAGGAGCGGCTCGGCTCGAGGAGAATTCGATGGTCAGATCCCATCGGTCCGCTGACTGTCATCGTGGAAAAGTGCTGTTGGCGGCGCTGATCGCCGCCGCCAGTTGTGCCGCGTTTGCCGGGTATCTCGAGAGCTCGCCGCCAGGCGCCACAGCCGTACCGGCTTCACTGGCCTCGCGCACGGCGCGGGTGACTGCCGGCGGCACCTGGGCCATGGCGGGCGGCGTGGCCATCGCGGGTGGTCTGCCGGCAAGCACGCCGGTTGGCGCGCCGGCCAGGCGGGAGTGGGCAGCGACCACGGCCGGCAGCCAGGACGCCGACGTCCGGCCAGAGGTCGCGGGGCGCGTGGCGCGACGCCTGGCCGTCGAGGACGGCTTGGTGCGGCAGGGAGAGGTGCTGTTCGAGATCGACCCGCGCCCCTTCCAGGCGCGGCTGGACCAGGCTCGCTCCGAGCTGGCGGCCGCGCGAGACGCCGAGAGCGTCGAAGCCCGGCGCGCGGCCGTCGAGCAGGCGCGCCACGCCCTCGAGGCGACGCGAGTGCGGTCGCCGATCGCAGGCGTCGCCAGCGTGCTCCAGGCCAGAGTTGGCGACCTCGTCAACCCGACCAGCGTCCTGGCCACCGTATCCAGCATCGACCCCATCCGCGTGCGTTTCCAGCTCGACGAGCCGGACTACCTGCGTTACCTCGACGGCATGCGGCCGGGCGCGGCGGCGGCGCGGCCTTTCGGCGCGCTCGAGCTGGAGCTCGCCCCCGGCAAGACCCTTCCCGAGAAGGGCTACCTGGCCGCCACCGACCGCCTGGTCGATCTCGCCACCCGCACCATCGGAGCCGAGGGCCTCTTCCCGAACCCGGGCTATCGCCTGCGGCCGGGGCAGCCGGCGAGGATCCGCGAGCGCGGCTGATCTTCGGTACCTGATCTCCTCCTCACTGCCACACGACGCTGAAGCCGGCCCGCCCGCCACCTTGGCGGCCCGGCCGGAGGCTCGCGTCGGCGAAAGCTACCAGCCCCACCAGGATGTGCTGGACCAGAAGCGGCCGCGAGCCCGCCCTCAGCCAAGGCGGGCTCGACCCTTGATGGACCCGCCCGCCACGGCGCCAGCCGCGTGGCTCCCGGGTGGCGGCCGGAAGCGATTGCTCGTCGAAGCGCGATACCCTACTTGCGTCCGCAGGGAAAGAGACAGACCTTCGAATCCGTGATCACGACACCGCGGCCGTGCGGGGGCGGGGGCGCGTGTGCGGAGGTGCGCGGCCTCAGGGTCGACCGGAAAGGGGGTTTGCGAGCCGCGAAAAAGAGCCCCGGAAACGACAATGGAAGTTCTGGCTAGAAAAACGCCCCAAGGGGGCCTAAATCCTGTACACTATAGCCAGGATGACAGAGATGATACCCGAGGTCGAGGAAGAGGTCCGACGCTACGCCGGCCTTCTGAAGCAGGCGATCCGCGCCGCAGGGCTCAGTGTCAGCGAGGTCGAGCGCCGCCTGGGCGCCGGCCCGAAGGCCCTGCGCCGGATCTTCAGCGGCCAGGTGGACCTGAAGCTCAAGCACATCGTCGCCATCCTCCGCATCATCGGCATGTCGCAGGAGGAGTTCTTCGCCATCGCGTCGCGCCCCAAGCACCGGCCGCATGCTCCGCAGCCGTACCACGCTCCCACCGCCACCGACTTCCTGGCAGCCTTCCAGCGAGTCGGGTACCGCGGCGAGATGGTGCCGCTGGACGAGGTGGACCCGGCATCCCCCGAGGAGTTCGACCGGTTGGTCGAGGATGCCGTGAACCGTGTCCTCGAGCGCCGCCGCCGCGAAGGCAAGGCGCTGCCCGACGCGCCGCCCCTGCGAAGCGACCAGGGTCAACCCGAGTCCTGAGACCAGGGCCGGCGACCCGGCGATGACGGCGGCAGGACGGCCGACGAGAGGGCGAAGCTACAGGCGTCGCGCCGAACGGGTGAGAACCCGAGCGGGAAGCCTTTGCCGCCGCTGGAACGGAATGGCGCTAGGTGGTGCGGCCAGGGTGGACGGAGCCCCGGCTCAGAGCGAGGACTGCGCCGGCGGGCCGGACTCGTGCCGCTTCGCCGGCTGACGCTCCAGGTCCTTGAGGAAAGTCACCACCATCTCGATGATCTCCAGCAACTGGCCGCTGCCGTTGATACAGGCCCGCTGCAAGATGAGCAGGGTGACGATCGCCTCTCGGGCGATGCGCAAGGCCCGGAAGGTGGCGATCATCTCCTGGGCTAGGGCCTGGACTTCCGCGAAGCGTCCTTGGCGAACCCACAGCGCTGCGAGTTCGAGTCCTGCGAGCGCGGCCGGATACACCTGCTCGTGGCTGGCGAATCCCGACCGAGTGTCTTGAAATGCTTGTTCGGCTCTAGAGAAATCGGAGAGCCCCGCGTAGATCCGTCCCTCCAGCCAACGCACACGAACAAGATCAAGCTCGTTGCCAGACTCAGCAAATAAATGGCGGCATCGCCACAGGAGCCGCCTCGCCGAACGGAAACGCCCCAGTTCAGCCAAGTAGGTGAGCATTGCCAGTAGAAGCTGCGACACCAGTGCTGGATCGCGGTCATGGTCTAAAAGGTCGAGACCTCGCCGCATGAGCAGAAGTGCTGTGCCCTGTAGTCCATCCAGTGCCGCCATGTTCCCAGCGCTGAAGAGTGCTCTGCCCGCGAGGTGAGGGCGACCATTCTTCTCATGAGCGTGATAGACGAGATAGAGCAGCTGACAAGCTTCAGGGAAGCGACGCTGAGCACCTAGAAGTGAAGCCAGGAGATCGGCAATGCGGGCCAACAGGAGATCGGACTGAGAGCCGCGACGCGACCAGTGCACGGCTCGATTCATCGCGCGGCTCGCACGGGAAAGGTCGTCGCAGATCCGGTAGGCGTTGCCAAGCTCCGCCCACGCCAGGGCGCGAACGTCAGCGACCGCCTTGGCGCCGAAGTCCTTCAGGCTCAGACGGTCCGCCGCGTAGCGCGCCAGCTTGGCGAAGCGCAAAGTCGCCGGCGGATCGTGATGCCTAAGGGAGCGGCCGGCCTCGAGCAACGCTTGAACCCGGGGGAGACCCCGCAGACTGGCGATCTCGGGGGTGGAGAGATCGTTCCAGCTCCTCTCGCCCGACAGCAGCGAGGCGAGGATCGCGACCGCACCAGTGCCGGCCTGGGCAGTTGCCGATGCCCGCGCCACCGCGCGCGCCACGACTTCGTCATAGCCCTCCTCCGGCACCTCCGCAGGCGTCGGTATCCCATGCAGAGCCAGGAGACCCGAGCACGCCGGGCAACCCTGCACGAGATGGCGGAGCAGCTCCGCCTGCTTCCGGCGCGACAGCTGGCCGGATGCAAGGAGGGCGAAGTCTTCAGCTGAAGGGTGGTCGGTCACCAGTTCTTCCTCTTGGAGACACCATTGTGCCATCGATTACGCATAGAAGAAAGGGACAGCGGGGGAATCGGCCCCCCGCTGTCCGCTCAAGCCTAGAAGGTTCAAGCCTGGATGTCTCGTGCTTAGTGGGGAGGACAGCCATTCGGATCGGTCCCAGCACCGTAATCGCACTGGGGCCTGATCACCGGATGGAACGCCTTCCCCTGGTGATGGTTCCCGCTCCCAGCCTGCGGAGCGCGGTTCGCCCCCGCCGCTCCTCCATGGGGCGCGGCCACCCCCGCACCGTCAATTCTGACGCCTGGCAGCCAGCTGGCGAGCCAGGTCTGGACCTTGGATCCCAGGTGATCCAGGAGGCTGGACCCTTGGGCGGCCTGGGCCGGGGGGGCGGCCAGGGCCAGGAGGACGGCGAGGGCCAACGCGCTGATTGCCGGACGGTGGGACAGACGTGATGACATGACAATCTCCCTTCATCGCGGGGAGGCCTGGACGCCTCCATGGCGCCCAGCGGCCGCGGAACTCGACCTTCAGTGTCGCAATTTCCTGCGCAAAAGGCGCTACCTGAGGTTGCGCGCCGCTCATGTCAGGCGCGTGACGGCGAAGCTTCGCTACGGGGAGAGGTGATGAGGATCGCTCATCATTGGGGGGCTGGGGCCGCTGACCGACTCGCAGCGGTTGCAAAATGGGTGTTGGCAGGTCATTATATGACCTAATGAATGAACCCACCCGGACGTGGTCGTCTGAAGCCGAGCTCGCGGCCGCGGTCGGCTCCCGCGTCAAGGCGCTGCGCGAGGAGCGCGGTTTGAGCCAGCGAGCCCTCGCACAGCACCTCCAGGTGTCCAGCTCGACCATCGCCAAGTACGAGGCGGGGGTGCATACGCCGCCCCTCGCCGTCCTGGTCCGCCTGGCGGCGATCCTCGACGTCAGCCTGGATCAGCTGGCCGGGCGCGGCGACCTCGCGCCGGTGATGGACCCTCGCCTCATCTGGTGCTTGCGGGAGATCGCCGCAATGGACGAACGCAGCCGCGAGCTGGTGACGGTGACGCTGGAAGGGATGGCCCAGGCGTACCACATCTTGCGCGATCGCGGCCGGGATTCGCACCTGGTCGCACCCCGTCCCACCGATGCGAAATAAGGCGGCGGAGAAGGAACGGACGATGCCCCGCGTACGACGACAGCTGGACGAGCCGCCGGGAGAAGCTTCCGGGGCCCTGGTGCACGGCGGCACGCGGGCCGACGACGAAGGGCGCAGCCCTGCCGCCGTCCTCGATCCCGCCAGCGAGCCGGATGCAGCCGGCGCCTCCGCCGCCGCCGCCGCGGCCGTCGAGCGCCTGTTGCAGCGCCTGGAAGGCCGAGGCCTGGACGCCAAGCTGGCGGCGCTCGAGCAAGAGCGCCGCGAGGCGCCAGGACTGGTGGCGGAGCTGCTCGCGCTGCCCGAGGAGCGGCGCTCGGCGGCGGCGGCGAGCGCTCGCTTTGCGACCCCGGAGGTGGTGTGGCGCCTGCTGGAGGTGTCGCGCGACTCGGCGCCGGCCGCGGCCCTGCGGCAGCTCGGCCAGGCGCGGAAGATCGCCATCCACCTGGCCGCGCTGCGCCCCGCCGCGTCGCTCCCCATCCAGCTGCGCGTGGAGGTGAGCTGCGAGACCGCGCATCGGCAGATCGACGCCGGCGACCCGGAGGCGGCCGCGGCCAGCCTGCGCGAGGCCGCGCCGGCGCTGCGGCCGGATCTCGGTTACGCGCGGGCGCTCTATTGCCGAGCGCTCGCCAGGCTGCGGCGCACCGAGCACCGCTGGGAGGAGGCGCTGGCGCTGGGCGACCGGGCCGTGCGCCTGCTCGACGACCATGGCTCGACCTCCGAGATGGCCACCGCGATCGTGGAGCAAGGCTGGCTGCTGCTCGACGCCGGCGAGGCCGACGAGGCGGTGCCGCTGTTCGAGCGGGCGCTGCCGGACGTGGAGACC
>DATNKH010000569.1:0-8374 GCA_035603475.1 Thermoanaerobaculia bacterium | reverse complement strand
CCGCCGCCGGCATCCCCGCCACCGGCCTGCAACCGGGCAGCCCCGCGCTTCTCTGCTGGGACCCCTGCCACAGCGTCCTGCTGCGCCGCTGAACGGCAGCCCGCGATCGGGAGCGGGGCTCAAGCGACGCCGCCGGCCTCGATGCCGCGCACCGCCGCCGCGAAGCGCGCGATCGTGTCGAGCCGGCCCAGAGCCTCGACGGCCCGCTCGAGGTCGAGGGCCACGTACTCGTGGATGAGCACGTTGCGGAAGCCCGGCAAGGGGAGCAGCTCGCGCACGACCTCGGGCGGCACCTCGGCGAAGGCCGAGAGGTTGCCTACCGCGCCGGTGTAGTCGTCGAAACGCAGCCCGCGGCGGGCGGACAGCTCGGCCGCGATGTCGATGACCAGCTGGCAGACGGTGAGCAGCGAGAACAGCACATCGTTGTGGAGGGAGAGGTCATCCCTCAGCACCCTCGCATCCGTTACCCGCGGCCGCAGGTCACGGAGGTGATCGAGATGCCGCTGCAAGTCGACCAGGCGCTCGACGACCGGGCTCATCGCGACTGCCTCTCCGCCAGCCAGTCGAGCTTCAGTTGTCGCATCCGGCGCAGCCACGGTTCGAGATCGGCCGCACGCAGCTGGACGTCACGCACGTAGGCGTGATCGGCCGCCGCATCCGCCAGGTAGATGCGCACGCCGTCGTGGATCACGTGCCGGCCGAGCAGCGGCGGCGCATCGTTGAGAATCACCACGTCGGCGGCGGCCGGCGCCACGACGCCTGCGAGCTCTCCAATCAGCCGCAGCTTGACCGCGAAGCGGTCGTCGCGCCCCGGGTGCGCCTCCCATCGCAACAGCACGCCGAGGTCGACGTCGCTCTCGCGATGGGCGCGACCCGCCGCGTGGCTGCCGAAGAGGTAGACGGCGGCAACTCCCAGGCCGGGGCGGTCCGCGAAGTAGCGCTGCACGCCGCCAACCCTCGGCAACGGCTCGGGCGGTGCGGTCGGTCTGGTCTCCATGGCAGGTCCCCGCTCCCCATTGTAGGCCGGACGCCTCTTGCGCCCCGGCACGCGGCCCGCCATCATCGCCCCGTCATGGCAGACGAAGGCCCGGAGCATAACGGCGCGGCAGCACCGCGGCACCGCCCGGCGGCAGGCGATCGGGGCGAGCCGGCAGGCGCCGGCTGGGGCACCCTGGTGCTGGCGCTGCCGGCGTGGCTGGTGCTCGGACTGTTCTTCCTGATGCCGCTCGTCCTGATGCTGGGGGTGAGCGGCGCCGAGCGCGGAGTCTACGGCGGCTTGCGGCCGATCGGCGACCTGGCGGCCTACCTGCGCTCCGGGGCGTTCCTGGCCAGCTATCGCCAATCGCTGCAGGCCCTCTACCTCGGCATCGCCTGGCGGTCGCTGTGGATGGCGGCGCTCACCACCGGCCTCTGCCTGGCGATCGGCTTCCCGGCCGCGTATGCCCTGGCGCTGCACGTGCCGCGCCGCCGCCGGGGACTGCTGCTCGGCCTGGTGGTCGTGCCGCTGTGGACCAGCTTCCTGATCCGGACCTATGCCTGGATGTTCATCCTCCGCAGCGAGGGCCTGCTCAATCACCTGCTGCTGAGCACCGGCCTCGCCTCGCGGCCGCTGCCGATGCTCTATACCGGCGCCGCGGTGATCGTCGGCCTGGTGTACGGCGAGCTGCCGTTCATGATCCTGCCGCTCTACGCCGCGCTCGAGCGCCTCGACGGCACGCTGCTCGAGGCAGCCGCCGACCTCGGCGCCGGCAGAGCCGCGGTGGTCCGGCGGGTCACGGTGCCGTTGGCGCTGCCCGGGCTCGTCGCCGGCGTCGTGCTGGTCTTCGTGCCGAGCCTGGGCCAGTTCGTGGTCTCGGACCTGCTGGGCGGAGCGCACACCATGCTGCTCGGCAACCTCATCCAGAACCAGTTCGCGGTCGCCCGCAACCAGCCGTTCGGCGCCGCGCTCGCTTTCGAGCTCACCGCGGCGGTGCTGCTGCTGCTCGGAGCCGCCGGAGCCGCAGCCGCCGGGAAGGCGGCGAACGAGGGCTCGGCAGCCAGCCAGCCGCAGCGAGGTTGGGACCTGCTGTGATGCACGGACCGCAATCTGCGCACGGTTCGCGCCCCCAGCTCTCACGCCCCCCGCGCTGGCCGCGCGCGCTGCTGGCCACCCATACCGCCGCCGTCTACCTGTTCCTCTACCTGCCGATCGCCGTGCTGGTGGCCTTCTCGTTCAATCGCGCCCGCCAGACGGCGGCCTGGGAGGGCTTCACGCTCTCCTGGTACGGCGAGATGCTGCGCGACGAGCGGCTGCTCGGGGCGGTCCGCAACAGCCTGCTGATCGCCGCGCTGGCCACGGCGCTCGCGACCGTCATCGGCACCATGGCCGCCCTCGCCTTCGCGCCGGCCGGCTCCCGCCCCCGGCGCGGGCGCCGCCCGACCGAGGTCCTGCTGCTGCTGCCGGTGATCCTCCCCGAGGTGGTGCTGGGAGCGGCGCTGCTCACCCTGTTCGGCGCCTGGCGCATGCGGCTGTCGCTCGCCACGGTGCTCATCGCCCACGTGGTGTTCAGCATCTCGTACGTCGCCCTGGTGGTGCGGGCCCGCCTGGCGGGCCTCGACCCGGCGCTGGCGGAGGCCGCGCGCGACCTCGGCGCCGGCGCCGGAGAGGTCTTCCGCCGCGTCACGCTGCCGCTGGCGCTGCCGGGGATCGCGGCCGGCGCGCTGCTGGTCTTCACCCTGTCGATCGACGACTACGTGGTCACCTCCTTCGTGGCCGGCGTCGGCGCCACCACCCTGCCGCTGCACATCTACTCGCTGCTCAAGGCCGGCGTGACGCCCGAGATCAACGCCGTCTCGACGGCCCTGCTGGCCGTGACCGTGGCGCTCATCGCGGTGGCCCACCGACTGCTGCGGCACGAGCCAGGGAGCGCCGGATGACCGGAACCGGAACCCGAGCCCTGGCGGCCCTGCTGGCCCTGCCGCTGGCCCTGGCATGCGGCGGCGGGACGGGCGACGCGCGGGGGTCGCGCCGCCTGAACGTCTACATCTGGACCAACTACCTGCCTGCCGAGGTGGTGAGCGACTTCCAGCGGCGGAGCGGCATCCGGGTCGAGGTCGACACCTACTCGTCGAACGAGGCGCTGCTCGAGAAGCTGCAGTCGGGCGTCGCCGACTACGACCTGGTGGTGCCCTCCGACTACATGCTGCAGGTGATGGTGTCGCAGCGCCTGCTGCGGCCGCTCGATCGCCGCCGCCTGACGGGATTCGCCAACCTCGACCCGCGCCTGCTCGACCGCAAGTTCGATCCCGGCAACCGCTTCTCCCTCCCTTACCTCTGGGGCACCACCGGCATCGGCTACGACCGGCTCAAGGTGGGCGGCCCGGTGGACAGCTGGCGGGCGCTGTTCGACCCGCGCTACGCCGGCCGCATCCTGATGCTCGACGACATGCGCGAGGCGTTCGGCGCCGCCCTGCTGCTCGACGGCAGGTCGATCAACGAGCGCGACCCGGCGGCGCTACGCCGCGCCGCCGACCGCCTGCGAGCACAGAAGCCGCTGGTGCGCACCTACAACAGCAGCGAGTTCGCCAGCCTGCTCGCGGCGGGCGACGTCGACCTGGCGCAGGGGTGGAACGGCGAGCTCGCCAAGGTGGTGGCGCAGGACCGGCGGCGCTTCGCCTACGTGGTGCCCCGGGAGGGCGGCACGCTCTGGATCGACAGCCTGGCCGTGCCGGCCACCGCCCGCCACCTGGACGCGGCCTATGCCTTCCTCGCGTATCTCCTCGAGCCCCAAGTCGCGGCCCGCGTCGTCGGCGGCGTCCGCTACGCCAGCGCCAACCGCGCCGCCCGCCCCCTCGTCGACCCCGCCATCCGGGACGATCCCGCCGTCTACCCGCCGCCCGCCGTGATCGACCGCTGCGAGCTGATCGAGGACCTCGGCGCCCTCACGCCGCTGCTCGACCAGCTGTGGACAGAAGTCAAGGCCCGCTGACGCAGCGCCTGGCCACCGGTGTCACCCGGTCCTGGCCCGGCGACAAGGGCGATAAATCAGGTGCGCCTGCGCTGGCCGGGGTCACAGGCGGCGCGGACTGGTAGGCGAAGGACCTGCGCTGGCGGCGCGCGCAGCGGCCCGCACCGCGGCTGCCTCCAGGTCAGGAGGGTGCGCGCTGGCGGCATGAGGCGAGGTGCCGTCAATCTGAAGCGCGCCAGCTTTCACGACGACGAGACCCAATTGAGTGCGTCGATCAAAAAGCGCAGGTTGCTCCCGGCCTCGATCATCCCCTTGGCCGGGTAGTCCGAGTCTGCGTCGCCGGCGATGCCGGAGTTGCCGGCGACGATGATCTGACCGCAATTGGGAGCCACGACCAGGGCAAACGCCTGGCCGGCCGGGCCGTCGGGGAACGTCGGGCTCACGTTCACTGCGTCATCCGGGATTGCCGAGAGCGGAACGCAGCCTGCGGCCGATATCGCACAAGAGTTGTGGGGTTTGATCGAGTCTACGCCGCTGAGGAGGTTGGCCCGAACGTTGGGGTTGGGGTCGAAATTCTTGAGAGTCATCGTTAGCGGCCCTTTACGCATTTGATAGGCGGCAGGGTTGATCGTGACGCCGAACTGCGCTGCCAAGACTCTGTCGTGGGTGGTGAAGTCGTGCCCGCCCTTGGCAAACGGGCCATGATTCGAGATCAGCAGCAACCCGCCCCCAGCCATATTGAAGTCGAGGATCGCCTTCAGCTCACTCTCCATGAACGCGAAGTCCCAGTCACCCGGGAAAGGGTTGACGTACCCGGGCGCCGTCGCCCGGTGCCGCGTGAGAATCACCAGGCAATTGACGCCTTCGAGGGATTCCCTGGTGATGCGATCGGGTCCGATGGCGGAGTCCCAGCCCTGGTCCTTGATGGCTTGGAAGAGAGTGACGAGCCGATGGCCGGTCTCGATGTGCACTTGGACCTGCGTGCTGCCTTTGTCGAATAGGATCTGCATAAGCCTTCCTTTCTTTCCAGCCAAGAGCGGGGGGGTGGCGCACGAAGAGCCCGGGACCGTCGGACGGTACCGGCCGACGATGGCGTCGCGTCTTCCTGCCCTTCGCCCGCGTCCTTCTCTTCGCGTGTAGAAGCCTCGGGCTGGGCCGACACCGTCGGGCTGCCAGCACTCCGCCCGCACCCTCATCCATGCCCGGCCGGTCTCGACCAGCGCTGAAGGCCACAGCGTCTATCCGAGTTCCATCCTATAGGCAATGTAGCGAGAACTATGACGATGGTCCAATCGCCATATGCAGAAGAACCGAAGCTCGTCCGCGGTGTCGAGAGCTCTGCCGCATCGCGACGGCTCGGCCGAGTGGCCAGCCGCCGCGATCAGAAGAAGCGCAAGGCTGAGACGTACTAGGCGTCAGATCGACCCGCCGCTGTGCTCGTGCCAGCTGCCCCGAGGCGCACGATGCAGGTGACACCGGCGCCCTCGCGGGAGGACTTCGGGTCCACTCGGGTCCACCCCGGCGGTCTCAGGAAGAGGCCATACTCATGGAGGGCTTGTACCCGGCAGGAAGAGCGGTCACGCGACGAACAGGGCATGCCGGGGAGCGCTCGCGCCCAGGGACAGGAGCTGCCTGCCGCCGGACGGACCCCGCGGATCCGGCCGCGGGCCGGGAGCGGGTGCGGCGATTGCATCCCTGTCGCCGCAGGCAGGCTGTAATACAGTCGATGAACAACAACGAACAGGGAGCCATGACCCAACGACCCAGCCCGATTGACACCGCCTCCCGCCGACAGTACAGTCTAGGCTCTTAGAGGATCAGCGATGGTCAGCCGACGTCCAGCAGCGTTGATTCTCACGGTCGCCCTCCCCGGGGTCTTCGCGGGAGTGCTCGCCTCGTCAAGTCCCCGCGAGGCGTCGGCGCAGCAGGTCAGCACCGCCAGGTTCGTCCCGACCAGCATCCCGGCGCCTCCCGCTGGATCCGTGACGGCTCCGACGTTCTCGAACTCCACGACTCAGGGCAACCCAGGCAACCCGGGTGGCCCGGGAGCTACAGGGTCGCAGGCCGCGCAGCGGCTGTCCACCGCGGCGGCTTCACGCCCGGCCGGCCCCGCAGGCATCGCCGGCGCCGGCCTCGCGGGCCGAGTGACGGGCAACGCCTCGCCGCTGGCCGCGGCCGGCGTCTACGCCTACCAGCTCGCCGACCTCGCTCTCTTCAAGGTGCTGACGGACCCGCAGGGCAATTTCCTCTTCCGCGACCTGCCGGCCGGCCTCTACAAGATCATCGCCCATAAGCCGGGCTTCCTGCCGGTCGTGATGATGGTCACCCGCGACACTGCCAAGGCCCAGCAGTTCCTGGAGCTGCAGCTGCCGCCGCGCGGGACCCAGACGACCCAGGCGACCGGCACGCGCTCCGCCTTCCCGTCGACTCCCGCGTCCGGCCCGGCGCCGGACGATGCAGACTTCTGGGCGCTGCGAGCGCGCATCCCGGCCGACGTGCTGCGAGACATCGAAGCCTCCGACGCAGCGGGCGCCGCGGGCTCCCAGCCGGGACAGACGAAGGCGGCGACTCCGTCCGTCGCCGGATTGCCCCCTGGCTCTGGTGGTTCGGGCAGCCCGGGCGGCTCCGGCCGGGGAAGCGCCGTCTCGAGCGCCGCGATGTCCTCGGGCGATTCGAGCGGCTTCGGCGCCGGCCGCTTCCGCACCGAGGTGCAGGCCATGACCGGCGTCGCCGACGTCGCCCAGGTCGGGGTCGGTCAGGTCTCGGGCGGCAAGGTGGGCATCGCCGGTCAGCTCGGCCCGGTGCAGGTGGGCCTCTCCGGGCACTTCTGGCAGATGACCTCGGACAGCCTCCTCCCGGGCGTCGCGGCGGGGACGCCGCGGGCGTCCTCCGGGACCGCCGACGGCAAGACCAGCTCCATGTCGCTCGACCTCGAAGCGGGCCCGAGCAGCAGGATCACCGTCACCTCGCTCACCAATCACCTGCTGCCGCGCACCGCCAGCGGTCCCGGCGAAGCGGTCGGACTCGACCATTACGGGGTGAGCTGGAGCCAGAAGCTGGGCGAGAACAGCCATTCCGACTTCGCCGCGCAGTACACCAGCGAGAGCAATTACAACCGCCAGAGCGCCATCGATCCGGCCTACATCCCGGGCGCCTCGAGGACCTGGAACGTCGAGGCCTCCTACACCACGGAGCTCGGCGAGACCAACACGCTGCAGGCAGGCTTCCGCTACAGCGAGAGCCTGCTCGGCCTGGCCTCGCCGCCCACCGCGCCCGGTAGTCTGGCGGCGAACATGACGGGCGGGGCGAGCACCGGGGGCGCCGGCTCGGTCGGATCGCCATTCTCGCTGAACACCAGCAGCCTGGTCGGCATCGCGCCGGATCATCAGATGGTCGACTTCTTCAGCCGCGGCGGCACCCGACTGCAGCCGGCCTTCCTGGTCGAGTACGGCCTGTACACCACCTTGCTCGACGGCAGCGTCTCGCTGACGCCGCAGGGCGGGCTGGTGTTGCAGATGGACGATGGCTGGCAGGCACGCGGCTCCATGACCCATCGCGTGTACCAGGAGAACCCGGTCAACCCCGAGTTCCTCCCCGCGCTGTTCAAGGAGTCCGATCTCTGTGAGCAGGGCGGCAGGTCATGCTACGAGATGAGCCTCTCCCGCCACGCGGGCGACGACGACGCGATCACGTTGAGCGGCCTCGAGCGCGTCGTCGGGGAGACCCTGCGGTTGTACTTCAGCGACGTCGTGTTCGACCGCCTGGAGAGTCTCTACCTGGTGCCCGGCGACAGGGTGCCGGAGGTGCGGCTCGTCGTCAACCATAAGTTGTCGAAGCAGGTCAAGACCTCCTTCGAGTCCAGCTTCGCCACCGGCGGCGGCGGCATCTTCGTCGGCGCCGACGGGCGTCCCTACAAGAACCAGGTCCGCTACATGGTCACCTCGCTGGACACGCGGTTCCTCGGCACCGCGACCGGCGTCTTCCTGGCGTTTCACCATCTGACCCAGGGACAGCTGCCGCTCGGCCTCGCCGCCTCGTCCACGGCCGTGGCGCCGGCCGACTTCGACCGGCTGCAGCTCATGCTCTCCCAGGACCTGAGCTTCCTCTGGAACCTGGCCGCGCAGTGGGCCCTGCAGGTCAACATGGAGCTCAGCCGCGGCACGGCGCCCGCCCTCGCCAGCACCGACACCCAGCTCCACCGCCGGATCCTCGGCGGCATCGCGGTGAAGTTCTAGGCCTGGTAGATCTGGTAGGTCTGGTAGGTCTGCCATAGTCTGGAACTCTCCGAATCCCTCGCTCCGGTTCCCCTCCCTTCTCCCAGGCACGAGGGGTCCCCGCCTCCCCCTTCCCTCCCCCTGCGCCCGTATGGGCGAGGGGTCCAAGTGGATGAGGGGGCGGCAGAGGACTGCGACCCCTCGCCCATACGG
>DATNKH010000568.1:0-3479 GCA_035603475.1 Thermoanaerobaculia bacterium | reverse complement strand
GATCGTGGCGAAGCCGCCGTCGCCGATCCCGACGGCCAGGGCGCTGCCGCCGCCGCCTGCGCCATCCGTGCCGCCGCCGTCGGCGCCGGCGCGTCTCCCGGCGCCGCCGCGGCCCGCGAGACGTCCCAGGAGGTCCCCGGCCCAGCTCGCGAGCGGCCCGCGGTAGCGGTAGGCGGTGAAGCCGGCGAGGAGAACGAGCGCCAGCACCAGGAGCCACCGGCCGATGCGCCCCGCGAGCGACGGGCGCAGGCGGTCTCCGGCGCTGGTCCGGGCCCATGCGGCGCCGCCGCGGCTGGAGCTGGAGGCTGCCGCGGGCGCCGCGGGCGATGGGAGCGCCGAGCCTGCCGGCCCCCGCCGGGCGCTGGCGCCGGCGGCGGCGGCGTCTCGACCGCGGCCGACGTCGGCGGCAGCGTTGCCGGTGCCACCAGCGCCGCCGGCGCGGGCGCTGCCGCGGCCGGCTCGGAGGGCTCCGGCCCAGCCGGTCCTGTCGCCGCCGCGGGACGCGCCGCTCCCGACCCTGCCGCCGCCGGCGGCGCCGCTGCCGTCCCGCCGCCGCACCGCGTCGGCGAAGCGGTCGCCGAGCACCAGCACCGCCGAGACGTTGTCCTTGCCGCCGGCCGCGTTGGCGCGCTCGATCAGCGCGCGCACCGCGTCCCGCGGCGAGGCGGCGTTGCTCTCGACGGTCTCCAGGATCTCGCGCGAGGGGAGCATGTCGGAGAGGCCGTCGCTGCACAGCAGCAGCGCTCCGCCGGCTTCGAACGGCACCTCCAGCACGTCGATCCAGCGGGCGTCGTCCGGCTCGTGGGGACTCGAGCCGACGTCGCGGAAGATCTCGTTGCGCCGCGGGTGGCGCATCGCCTCGAGCTCGGAGAGGTCGCCGGCGTCCTCCCGCGCCCCCACCGGCGAGTGGTCGGGGGTGACCTTGCGGATGTCGCCGGGCGCCAGGGCATAGAGGCGGCTGTCGCCCACCTGGCCGACGGTGACCTTGCCGCCGTCGAGGACGGCGACGGTGAGGACGCAGGACATGCCGGACAGCCTGGCGTCGGACCGGGCGCGCTCGTAGATCTGCCGGTTGGCGAGGGCGATCGCCTCGCGCACCAGGCGCGCGGAGTCGGTGGTGCGGCGCGAGAGGCGCGCGCGGAGCACCTCGAGCGCGGTCTCGGCCGCGATCTCGCCGGCCGACTCGCCGCCCACGCCGTCGATCACCGCGAAGATCCCGAGGTCGGGCTCGCAGAGCACCCGGTCCTCGTTGTTCGCCCGCTCGCGGCCGGGGTCGGTGGCCGCGGCTGCCAGCGGCGAGCGCGCCCTGCTCATGGCAAGCTCACGGTCCCGGCGCCGGCGACCCTCGAGCACGACCCCGCTGCCACGGCCACCGTCGTCTCAACCCTTCCCACGGCGCTCGGCGACCGCTGCCCAGGCGAGGATCGCCACCGCGGCGCACAGCGCGACGAGCAGCGGCAGGCGGGCCAGGAAGAGATGGGTCACGGCTTGGCGGTCCTCTCGAAGTCGAGGAAGACGATGCCGGCAAGGCCGATGCGGGCGCGGTCGGGAAGGTCGGTCCAGCGGTCGCGGTCGCGCTCGTCCTCGCCCGATCCCTCGAGGCTGGGGGGCAGGGGCTTGCCGTTGACCGTGGTGCCGAGCTTGGAGAGGTCCTTGATGCGGAAGGCCCCGCTCTCCGGCGCCCGCCGCAGCCGCGCATGCTCGCGCGAGACGTCCAGCGAGGTTTCGAGACGCAGGTCGACCCAGACGTCCGGCGCATCGCGTCCGATGACGATCTCGTCCTTGACCACCCAGAACTCTCGCTGCCCCGAGTCGTCCCTGTAGGCGATGCGGGCGTGGGCCGTCGCGGCGTCCGCCGTCTCGCGCCGGGTGGTGCTGCGGCCCAGGCGGCGGGTGGTCGAGATGCGGTGGGTGGGCGCGCCCGAGCCGTAGCCGGCGGCGGCCTGCTGCGCGAACTCGGAGACCACCTGGATATCCCCCGGCTCCAGGGCGCCGTTCGGGTCCTCCTGGAAGCGGATGAACCAGCGCCCCTCCGCCGAGACGACGCGCGGCGCGCGGGAGTCGCCGCCGCCGCCGGCCGCCGCGCCGCCGCCGCCCGTGCCGGTGCCGGTCTCCGCCGCCGCCCCCCGGCCCCCGCGGCCGCGGCGCCAGGCGCGCAGCGGCGCGAGCAGCCGGTGGGCGGCCGTCGAGGCGCCGCGGTTGAGGCGCGCCAGCTCGCGCTCCAGCAGCTCCTTGGCCTCGGCCTCCAGCTCGCCGAAGATGGTGCGCAAGCGCTCGTAGTCCGCGCTGTGCAGATAGACCTGGTAGAGGCTGGGGGCGATGGTCTTGGTGACCAGCGGCTCCAGGCTGCTCCGCATGTTCTCCGCCACGGCCAGGATGACGTCCCGGCCGGTCGCGCGCTCCTGGATCAAGGCAACCCTCCCGGTCCGCGCCGCCCCGGAGGTCGGCGCGCGGCGATCCCGCTCCCAGTATATCCGGCGGGCCCGCAGGCCCGCGCCAGGAGAGTAGTGGATGGCAGGAGGGCTCGCTCCCGTGCGGCGCCCAGTACCCGTGCGGCCGTTGCTGGAGACTACGTCGGCGCCGCGGAACAGGTTTCCGGCGCTCGCGGTCGCCGCGTCACCGCCGGCCGCCGGGCTTCGTCGCGGCATGCACGGCGTCGCGCAGCGTGACCAGCTGCGGCCGCAGCTCGCGCAGCCGCGGCTCGGCCGCCAGTCCGTCGAGGCGCCGCAGGACCTCAGTCTGAGAAGCGGCCGACAGCTCGGGCACGATGCGCGGGAAGGTCTCGAGGCAGTAGTCCAGAAGCCTCCCGCGCGCGCCGAGCGTGTAGCTCTGCTCTTCCGTCAGCGAGGTGATCGCCCCGGCGACCACTTGGGCCAGGCCGCGCCGCGTCTGGTCGAGTCCTGCCATGCGCACCTGGTACTTCGGGTCTTGCCGCGACAGAGTCGGCACGAGCTCGTCGATCAACTCCACCAGGACCTGGGATTCGCGCAACTCGATGCCGAGCAGCTCGATGAGGTCGTCACCGGCGACCGCGCTCGCCGAGAAGGCCGCCAGGTAGAGCTTCGTGATGGCGTTGGACGATTCCAGGGTCTCGAGCTCCTGCGGCATTCGAGTGCCGAGCGGGAGGGACCGATCGCGCAAGAAGCGCAAGTTCTCGGGAGCCACGATGCGAGCGAACACCTTGCCCGATCGACGGCTGCGAAAGCGCGGCAGCTGCTCGGGGTGCTGCGCGGCGAGCTGTTGCAAGAGCGCCGCCGCGACCGTCATGTCCTGGCCGGTCCACTCACGGTCATAGGAGGGCAGGCCGAGCGAGACGTAGCGATCATCCGGCAGCGACCTGTCGGCGATGGTGGGCAACGCAGTCGCGATGGGTCCCCTGGACGCGGCCGGCGTCGGCCGCTGGGCGCCAGCTGCGCAGGCGTCGCGGTCCCACACGGCGAGCACGAGGCATGCGCCGACGCCCAGGGCCAGGGCAAGGG
>DATNKH010000567.1:0-2193 GCA_035603475.1 Thermoanaerobaculia bacterium | reverse complement strand
CTGCGACCGCGGCGCGGCCGCGGCCGCGCCGGCGGCCGTCATCGCCGGCATGCCAGGCCCTGAGAGTCCGGCTGCCGGCATGGGCGCGGCGGCGAGGACCGAGATGAGAAGACCGGCGGCGATCCTGCGTCCGCACCGATTGTCTTGCATCGTGCTCCTCGCTCCGGCGCCCACCCGGCGTTGACGCGGTCCGTCTCTCAGGTGAACGTCCCGTTGACGATGATGTCCCCGGTGGGGCAGTTGGAGGTGTTCGACAGCGTGCACAGCGTGCGGCAGTCGGTCGCGTAGGTGCCGTCGGTGCAGAGCACGGTCACGCAGACCGTCTCGTATGTCGAAGGGCTGACGTACAGGTGGCTGTCACTGTAGGTATGGAGGGCCCCCTGCGGGTTGGAACCATCGCCCCAGGTCCAGAAGTAGGAGTTGAAGCTCGAGGAGCCGCACGAGGACGGATTGCCGCTTGGCTGACTGGGGTCCCCCGTGCAGTCGACGTTGGTGGGAGGGGTTTGAAAGGCGCAGCTCATCCGGAAGTTCGCGGATGTTGCGTGAGCGGGAACCGCGAATGCGGCGACGGCAAACAGACAGAGCACCAACACGATGGCCTTGCAAGGCATACATTCCTCCTTGGTCGATCCGAGCCCGACTATTCAGGCACGTCTACAGAGGTATATGCTTTCACTCGCCTGTTTGTAGACACGGTGACACGAATGTAACAAGATGCATAGAGGCGACGACTCTTGCCGTATCAGTCTGGGAAGGACCCTCCGACCTGGGCCGCGGGGGGCGGATCTCCTCGCGGCCTCCCGCGGCCCTGGCCTCCTGCCCAGCGGCCACCAGGCTCTCCGGCCAGCGATGAGGTGCGGGAATCGTCAGTCGGGGTCCGGATCGGCAGGAGGCGTGTCGTCCTCGCGCTTGCGTAGCGCCTGCCTCGCCGCCCGGTGCTGGCTCCGCAGGTCGGCCTTGATCTTATGCAGCACCTCCTGGTAGCCGGGGAGGCTGCGCACGGTGGCCAGGTCGCGATCGTTCTCGAGCAGGGCCGGGCGCTGGAACCTCTTCATGGACGCGAGGAGGGCCAGCGCTTTCTGCCCCTCGCCGCTCACCGCCGCGAGGCAAGCCAGGTTGTAGACCGGAACCCAGGAGGCCGGGCGCTCGTGCGCGGCGCGGTGGAAGTAGGCCGCCGCCATGGCGAGCTGGCCGGTCCGGCGGGCGGAGTTGCCGGCCTGGACCGCGGCGGCGAAGTCGTCCGGGCGCTCTGCCAGCGCCCGGCGGTAGAGCTCGAGCGCTCCCGCGAAGTCGCGGCGCTCGTAGTGGAGGTCGGCCAGGCGGCGATAGGCCAGAGGGAAGGTGGGGTCGGCCGCCATCGCCTGGCGGTACCAGCGCTCGGCTTCGCCGTCGTCGTCGCGGAGCGCCGCGATCATGCCCAGGTTGCTCATCGCCTCGACGAAGCCCGGGGTGATGGCAAGGGCCTGCTGGTAATTCCGCTCGGCGCCGTCCAGGTCGCCCTCGAGCATGCTGATCGCGCCCAGCATGACGTAGACCCGCGACTGCTTCGGGTCGATCGCCAGCATGCGCAGGTACTGCTCGCGAGCGCCGGCCAGGTCGCCCTGCCGCAGCAGGGTCACGGCGAGGATGCCGAGCGCCGAGACGTTCTTCGGCGCCTGCGCCACCACCTCGCGCAGCATGCGTTCGGACTCCTCCCACTTCCGGCGCTGGGCCAGGTGACGCGCCTCTTCGAGCCGGCTGAACAACGGCAGCCCGTCCTTGGGGTCGAGGCCGCTCATCACCTCGCGTTCGGCTGCCGGAGCGAGGTAGCCGAGCGCCCGCAGGCTCCGCGCCGTCTCGCCGTCCATGACGCTCTTCTGCGGCGCCAGCGCCCGGCGGCGGCTGTCGTCGAGGATGGCGGCGAGCTCGCGGTCCAGGGCGGCGCCGCGGCGCGCCTCGCGCGGGAAGAGGTTGACGAGCTCGCCGGGATCGCCGCGCAGGTCGTACACCTCGGGCCGCGGCGCGCGGATCCATTTCCAGCCGGCGTGGCGGACGCCGTAGAGCGGCGACATGCCGAAGCCCACCTGGGCGAGCAGCGACTCGGAGTACTGCGGCAGGTCGGGAGGCGGCGCGTCGCCGCGGAAGGCGGGCAGCAGGTCGGTCCCCTGGGTCTCGCCGCCACCGGGAACGCCGAGGGCCGCGAGCACCGTCGGG
>DATNKH010000566.1:0-10756 GCA_035603475.1 Thermoanaerobaculia bacterium | reverse complement strand
GGCCGAGCTCGCCGCCTTGGCGGACTCCGGCCTCGACGCGCAAGCCATCGAGGAGCGCCTCGCCGAGCTCGACCGGCGCACGCTCGACGGCGCCCTGGCGGCGCTCGGCACCGAGGAGCGCGCCGCGCTCGACGCCACCCTGGACAAGGCGATCGGCGCCGTCGCCGGCCGGTTGGCCGCGGCGGAGATCGAGCGCGCGCGCGGGCGGCTGGCGCGGCAGGTGCTGCGCGAGCGCTTGGGGTTGCCGATGCTGTCGCTGTTCTCGCCCGAGGCGCGGCCGCCGGAGGAGGTGGCGAACCCGGAGCCTCCGGCCGCGGCCAGCGAGCGGTCGCCGAAGCCATGATCCCTGGCGACACGGCCGCCGCCGCGCTGCCGATCGTCGCCGTGGTCGGCGCCACGGCGACGGGCAAGAGCGCGCTCGGATTGGCCCTCGCCGAGCGGCTGGCGGGCGGCGGGGAGATCGTCAACGCGGATGCGCTGCAGGTCTATCGCGGCTTCGACGTCGGCACGGCGAAGCCGGAGGCGGCGGAGCGCCGCCGGGTGCCCCATCACCTGATCGACGTGCTGGACCCGCACGAGCGCTGGTCGGCAGGCGAGTTCGCGCGCCGGGCGCGCCAGGCGATCGCCGCCATTCACGTGCGCGGGCGCCGGCCGATCGTGGTCGGCGGCAGCGGGCTCTACCTGCGCGCGCTGCTCGCCGGCATCAGCCCGATCCCCGCCGCCGACCCGCGGGTGCGCGAGCGCCTGCGCCGCCGGGCCGCCGACGAGGGGCTGGCGTCGCTCGCCGCGGAGCTCGCCAGGCTGGACCCGGAGACGGCGGCCCGCCTGTCGCCCGGCGATCGGCAGCGGGTGCTGCGGGCGCTCGAGGTGGCGCTGGTCTCGGGGCGCCCGCTGTCGGCGTGGATCGCGAAGCAACCCTTTGGGACTCAGAGCATTGCAGCGATTCGTGTCGGATTGACGCTTCCTCGAAGCATCCTATACGATCGCATCGCGGGCCGTGTGGCTCGCATGGTGGAGAGCGGCTGGCTGGAAGAGGTGCGGGGGCTGATCGGGCGTGGGCTGGACCCCGGCCTGCCGGCGTTTCAGGCCATCGGGTATCGCCAACTGGTCCACCACGCTCGCGGCGAATGGCCGCTCGCGAGAGCCGTCGAAGAGACGATACGGGCGACCCGCCGGTTCGCCAAACGGCAGGAAACCTGGTTTCGCAAAGAGCCGGATGTAACCTGGTTCTCGGCCGAGGATCTGGACCGACGGATACCTCAAGTCCTTGAACACGTGGAGCGCGCTCTCGGGGAGGGCCGAGGATGACCAAGCACAACATCAACATTCAGGACGGATACCTGTTTCAGAGCCTGAAAGAAGGCCAGATCATGTTCCTCGAGCTGGTGACCGGCCGGCATCTGCTCGGGCGCCTGAAGCGCTTCGATCGCTTCGCCGTCGTCCTCGAGACCGAAGGCAAGGAGATCCTGATCTACAAGCACGCGATCGCGACCATCGCCCTGGCCCCGGCTTCGCCGCCGGCCCCGCCGTCGCCGTCGCCGTCATCGCAGTCGACGCCCTGAAGGGTAGCCGCCGGTCCGGTGTGAGGCATAAGGCAGAATCGTGGTTGCACCGGTGTTGCCCAGTCCCGCGTCTCCGCAGCGGCTCGCCGGAGCTCCTGACCGGCGGCGGCGTCGCCCGGCGCGCTGCCGCCGCGCCCTGCTGGCTGCCGCCGCGCTGCTCGGGCTGGCCGCCGTCGCCTGCGTCGAGAGCCGCCCGCCGGCGCTGCCGCCGGCGCCCCCGGAGAGCCTCGCCGCCGCCACCATCCGCCACGAGCGCGCCTACCTGCTGAGCCCGCTCGAGGGTTATGCGGCAGCCGTCGATCCTGCCCGACGCGAGCGCTTGAGCCGCGCTTTCGACGCCATGGTCTCGACCGGCAGCGTCGCGCCGGCGCGGCAGGCCGCGGGCGAGCTGCTGGAGGTCGAACCGAACCTCGCGCCCGCCAAGGTGCTGGCGGCGCAGGCCGATTTTGCCGAAGGCAACGAGCAGGCGGTGGTGGTCCGGCTGCTCGCGGTGGGCGACGCTCAGCCCAACTACACGGCCAGCCAGCTGGTCCTCGGCCGCGCCGCCGAGCTCGCGGGCGACGTGCCGCTCGCCTACTCGGCCTACCGCGCCATCGCCGCCCGCAACGCCAAGGCCTTCGAGCGCACCGGCGAGCTGCATGCGCGCGCCCTGCAGATCGTCGGCGACCGGCTGCAAGCCGCGCTGCGCGGCAACGGCCCGGACCGCCTGGCGGAAGCGGAGCGCGACCTGGTGCTGCTCAAGGCCTGGGGACCGGGCGAGCCGACGACCCTGGAGGGTGCGCGTGCCTTGGCGGTGGCGCGCGGCGACGCCAGGGCCGAGCTCGAGGCGGTCAAGGGGCTGGCGGCGCGGCAGCCGGCGGATCGCGCGCTGCTCGAGCGCCGCGCCGATCTCGAGCTGCAGGTGGGCGATCCCGGAGCCGGCCTGAAGCTCATCCAGGCCATGGCCGACAGCCATCCCGGCGACCCCGAGCTGCGGGAGAAGCTGCAGGCCGCCAAGTTCCGCTGGCGCGTGTCGCTGCTGCCCGCGGACGTGCGCGCGCTGGCGCAGAAGGAGGAGCTCAGCCGTGCGGACCTGACCGTGCTCTTCTACTGGCTGGTTCCGCAGGTGCGTTATGCGAAGGCCACGGCCGGGCGGATCGCCACCGATATCCTCGATCACCCGCACCGCGAGGAGATCGCGCACGTCGTCAACCTCGGGCTGATGGACGTCGACGCCAACCTCCACCGCTTCTCGCCCGAGGCGCCGGTGCGGCGCGGCGCGGCGCTGCGCAGTCTCGCCCGGCTGCTGACCGCCTTCGGCAAGCCGGCCGCCTGCGCCGAGTCGGCGGGCGGAGCGGCGGCCGCTCCCTGCGAGCTGGCGGCCCAGTGCGGGCTGGTCGACGGCGAAGACGCCTGCCAGGCGGGCGAGGCCCTGTCGGGAGCGGATGCCATCGAATGGATCCGCCGCAGCCTGGTGCTGCTGGGCGGCGCATGAGGCGCGCTCGCGTCCGGATGAGCTTCACCATCCCCAACCTGCTGTCCCTGCTGCGCATGGCGCTGGTGGGGCCGTTCATCATCGCGCTGCTCAACGGCCAGGTGAAGCGGGCGCTGCTGGTGGTGGTGGTGGCCGGGATCTCGGACGTCCTCGACGGCTTCATCGCCCGCTTCTTCCACCAGCAGTCGTTGCTAGGCACCTACCTCGATCCGCTGGCGGACAAGCTGCTGGTCACGGCCGCCTACGTCATCCTGGCGCTGCCGGGCCTGCGCCATGCCGGCGCCTTCCAGATCCCCTCGTGGGTGACGGTGGTGGTGATCGCCCGCGACGTGCTGCTGGTCGTGGTGGCGCTGGTCCTCTACCTCGCCGCCGGTGTGCGGAGCTTCCCGCCCTCGGTGCTGAGCAAGGTCACGACGGTCTTCCAGATCGGCGCGGTGGTGGTGGTCCTCCTGACCGGCATCTGGCCCGAGCTCGACACCGCCGCCCTGGTGCTGGTGTACACCGTGGCGTTTCTCACCATGGGCTCCGGCCTCGACTACGTCTGGCGGGCCAACCGCCTCTTCGAGCGCCACCCGGCGCCCCCCACGCCGCCAGATTAGAGGCGTTCGGCGGTAGCTCGGCATCGACTACGAATCCTGGTCGTGCGAGCACGCGCTCGATTCCTCTCCTTGTGGCTGGCGCTGTCGCTGGCAGGTTGTTCGCGCGCCTCCCCTGGGCTCCACGGTGCAGCCTCCTGGAGAGAGCCGGTGACGGGAATGGAGTTTGCCTTCATCCCCGGCGGCCGTTTCCGCATGGGGAGCGAGCCGGGCGAGCCGGACCGGCAACCGGACGAGGTGGCGCACGAGGTCGAGATCACGCGCGACTTCTATCTCGGCAAGTACGAGGTCACGCAGGGGCAGTGGAACCGATTGATGCACGGCAATCCCAGCCAGTTCGCCGCGTGCGGGCCGCGCTGCCCGGTCGAGAGCGTCAGCTACGACGACATCCAGGTCTTCCTCCGTGAGCTGGCGCGGCGCTCGCACGGCGAGCGGTTCCGGCTGCCCACCGAGGCCGAGTGGGAGTACGCCTGCCGGGCCGGCACCTCGGGGCCCTTCTCGACCGGTGCGAACCTCACCGCCGGCCAGGCCAACTACGACGGCCGCTACCCGCTTGCGGGAGCGCCGCGAGGAACCTTCCTGGGCCGGCCGGCGCCGGCCGGCAGCTATGCACCGAATCCCTGGGGCCTGTTCGACATGCACGGCAACGTCTGGGAGTGGTGCGAGGACTGGTATGGCGACTACCCGAGCGGGCCGCTGCGTGACCCGCGGGGCCCCGCGCGCCAGGCCGCCAAGCGGCTGTGGGACGCGCGCGGCGGCGACTGGCAATGGAAGCGAGTCATCCGCGGCGGCAGCTGGTATTTCAACGCCGCCAGCTGCCGCTGCGCCCTGCGCTACACCCACGCTCCGGCGGACAAGGGATTCAGCCTCGGCTTCCGGCTCGTGCGCGAGCAGCCGAGAGGCACCGGAGGTTGACCGATCTCAGCGTTCGCGCCGACCTAGATCGCACGCCGCCCCCTGATTGCCCGGTGGCCAGCGCCGGCGCCTGGGTCACGAGGACCTGAATTGACAGAAATAAGATTTAAAATTAGAATAGGTCAATGTCTTATCTCCCCCGGGCGCTCGCTTCGACTCTGACCAGAGCGCTGGAGCAATTTCCGTCCGTCCTGGTCACCGGTCCGCGCCAGTCCGGCAAGACCACCTTCCTGCTGCGGGAGTTCGGCGCCGGCGCGCGCTACGTGAGCCTCGACGATCCTCTCGAGCGCAGCTTCGCCACGGCAGATCCCAACGCATTCCTCGACCGCTTCCCGGACCAGCGGGTCATCCTCGACGAGATCCAGTACGCCCCTGACCTGCTGCCTTACCTGAAGGTTCGGATCGATCGCGACCGGCAGCGCCATGGCCGCTGGCTGCTGACCGGCTCGCAGCAGTTTCGGCTGATGGCAAATGTCGGCGAGTCGCTGGCCGGCAGGATCGCCCTGCTCGACCTGCTGCCCTTCAACCTGCTGGAGCTGCCGGCAGCCGACGAGCGCACGCTCGCCTCGTTGCTCTGGACGGGTTCCTATCCGGAGCCCGCGCTCCAACCCGAGAAGCGCGACCTGTGGATCTCTTCCTACATCCAGACCTACGTCGAGAGGGACGTGAGGCAACTCCTCAAGGTCCAGGACCTGCGCACGTTCGAGATGGTCCTCGGCCTGTGCGCCGCCCGGCACGGCCAGGAGCTCAACATGGCGGACCTCGCCCGGTCGGCCGGCATCTCGCAGCCGACGGTCAAGACCTGGATCAACTTGCTCGAAGCCGCCTACGTCATCCGCCTGCTGCCCCCTTACTTCGAGAACTTCGGCAAGCGGATCGTCAAGTCGCCGAAGCTGTACTTCCTCGACGCCGCGCTGGTGTCCGCCCTCACCCGCCAGCCCGCCGCCGAGGCGGCGCTGGCCGGCGCGATGGGCGGCGCCCTCTTCGAGGGATTCGTGGTGAGCGAGGCCTACAAGGTCTTCGCCATCGCCGGCAAGCGCCCAGACCTCTTTTTCTGGCGCTCCCACGGCGGCCTCGAGGTGGACCTGGTGCTCTTGCTTCCCTGCGGCCTGGTGCCGGTCGAGATCAAGCTCACGACCACGCCGACGCTCCGGCACGCCGAGGCGCTGGATAGGTTCAAGGAGCTGGCCGGGAGCCGGCCTGCGGGTCCCGGCTTGCTGGTCTGCAACATCCTCGAGCCGGTGCAACTGCCCGGAGAGAACCTTGCCCTGCCGTGGCGCCAGTTCCCGGAGTGGCTGCGGCGCCAGATGGGATCGGTCGGGTAGCGGTTCCGTGGTGTTAACGGCCTACCGCCGCTCGCGGTCGTCGCCTTCTCGCCTCGCAGCGTATGAGATTCGCTGGCGGTTCTGCCAAACCGGGCGCTTCGCCTCCGCCGTCGGCGCAGCGAGGCCTCCGCCACTGCTGCGCTCATCCGTGAGCAGCCCACCAAGGGCCTCGCCCTCACTGTGGAGACCGACTATGAGATAACCCCGCGCCGAGTCCTCGAAGAACCCACGCGTCACTTCTCAGAACCCTTAAAGCCGAGATAGGTGCCCGCGCTGATGCCCATGCTTGCAAGTAGCGTGCTACTGAACACCGGCATACTCAACTCCATAACCACGGAATCAATGAAGATAAGGCCCAGCACGATCGTCCAGACGACGATCTGGAATCGGTGTAACCCGAGCGTGCCGTTGGAATCGCTGAGGATGTCGTGAAAGAAGCTTCTCGTTTTGGGACCGGCTACCGTGGCACTGACCTGATTGTTCACCGCAAGCAGCTTGGCGTCAACCGCGGCGAGAACGGCCTGCGCGTCGCCGAGCTGCCTTTGCGCAATAAGATCTGTCGGCGCCGCAGCGACCGCCTCCTTTGCCGCGGTCACCTTCTTCTGCTCATTCTCCTTCGCAGCTTGAAGCGCGAGTCGGTCGGTCGCTGCCTGGGTGAGCCCCGCGCTACCGCTCGTGGAGTCGATGAGCACCGCGCCGAGCCCGGTTCCGGCGCTGATTCCCATCAGCGCAACAAGAGAGGGGGTGATGGTATCCTGATCCCCGCTGATGAGCCAGATCACCATATAGCCGAAGATGATGAGGAAAAACCACCACGCCATCTGACAGCGGCCGAGACTGTACGGGCATGGTTTGGGCCCGTCGCGGAGGAGGTCGTGCTTGACGAATAAAACCACCAACACGCCGACCCCTAAGGCCAGAAAGAGAACTCCATACCACGACCATTGCACGACTACGAGCGTGAACGTCGACCTCTCCGCCGGCACCCCCACGCCGCCAGCGAGGCCGACGCTGGCTTTCACCTCGCGCTTCTGGTGATGGAGCGGGTCGCGCAGCAACGCCGACCAGACCTTTTTGTTGTCCTCGCTTCGTTCGAGGTGAAACCGCAGGGCGCATGTCTCCAGTGCAATCGCTTCCGGCTCGATTCCGGTGTCGTTGCCGTCGAGGAAGAGCGTGACCGTCTTGCCCTGGTCTTCCGCAAAGGAAAGGTACCCTTCGAGATCCCGCGACGTCCTCACTTCAACTACGTCACCGAGCCGTGCGGTTAGCCCAGACTGGCCGTCTCGTTTTAGCACGATGAGTCGGGTGACGCTAAGCCCAGGGGCTTTAGGCGCATCGCCGTTACCGGGCTGCCCCGCAGCGCCCCTGTCATTGGCGGCTGGCGAGGCAGCCACGTCGAACGGCTGGAGGCATTCAACCACGGGATCAGCCTTTTTTCCCCAGCGCAATTGTATCTGTTCCGCGGGCACGCACCGCTTCTTCAAGTCCCTCGCCTCTACGATCGTCGCGGTATTGATGGTGACAGTCTGGGCACCTGGGGCGCCATGCACTTCTTTGATCGAGCTCACCGCTTTCTTTTCTCTTGTATCGAAGAAAACAAGCTGGTCAAAGCCCTTCGGTGCTGATAGCTCATTTTTTTCGATCAGCGTGACCTGCGATAGTGGACAGGTCTGGCCCTGCACCTGAAGGGGCATGTTGAAAACCGCCTCCAAGAACACCGCGACGACCAGGGCTGTGTGGTGGAGCCTCATAGAATCGCCTCCTTAGGGAGCAAGTTGCACCTCTTGTGGGAGAGTGGAAGACCGGCAGAGATGAGAACTGAAACAAGAAACCGTCGAGTACCGATACGCAGGCCCCCCCCATCCAGTCTCCCCCAGCCGTTGGCTTGTGAGACCATTATGAGCGTATATTTAGGATAGTCAACACAGTGGCAAGAACATGTCGATATGCGAACAAGCGATGAATCTTCAGCGGGGGACCTCGCTGCCGCCGCCGCGATCTACGAGAAGTCCTTCGCTATTGACCGCCAGCTCCTGGAGCGCGATCCCTTTCGGCACGAATGGCTTCGCGACCTTTCAGTCAGGCTCGACAAGGTCGGAGACGTGCAGCGCGACCGCGGAGCGATCAGCCCCTACCGGCTGCCAGGGAGCTTCTCGACATCCTCGAGACGCTCGAGAAGTCGGGCAAGGAGCAACCTGGCAGAGTGCACCAGCTGGTCGAGACGACCTCGGCCAGGGTCAGGGACCTCGAAGACCACCTTCACGACCGGCCCAAAGAGTAGAGATCCTCAGCATCGCCGGGGTGCCGAGCTGGCCGGTCCCCACCAGCCCTCCGCCCGCCACCGCCCTCGCCTTCTCCGGACCCAGAAAAAACTCTTCCCGGCTCTCCGAGGCCCCCCGGCAGGGCACCCGCTTCTGCTACCATGGCAGGAGACTCGAGCGCGATGGCAGACTTCGTCCACCTCCACCTCCATAGCCAGTACAGCCTGCTGGACGGGGCCAACCGCCTCGACGACGTCATCGGCGCCGCGGCCGAGGCGGGGATGCCGGCGATGGCGCTGACCGACCATGGCAACATGTTCGGGGCCATCCAGTTCTACAACCTGGCGCGGAAGGCGGGGGTCAAGCCGATCCTGGGCATCGAGGCGTACGTCGCCCAGGGCAACCGCTTCGACCGCACGCCCGGCAAGGGGGGCAGCAACCACCTGGTGCTGCTCGCCGCCAACGAGGCCGGCTACCGCAACCTCATCAAGCTGACCTCGAAGGCGTACCTCGAAGGGTTCTACTACAAGCCGCGGGTCGACAAGGAGCTGCTGCGCCAGCACAGCGAGGGGATCATCGCGCTGTCCGCTTGCCTCAAGGGGGAGATCAACGAGCGCATCGTCGGGCGCCAGGAGAAGGAGGCCGAGGCCACGGCGCGCGAGTTCGACGAGATTTTCGGTCGCGGCAACTTCTTTCTCGAGATGCAGGACCATGGCATCCCCGAGCAGCGCCTGGCCAACGAGGCGCTGCGGCGCATCGCGCGCCGGACCGGCCAGCCGCTGGTGGTCACCAACGACTGCCACTACCTGCGCCAGGACGACGCCTTCGCCCACGACGTGCTGCTGTGCATCGGCACCCAGCGGAACCTCTCCGACACCGATCGCCTGCGCTATGCCTCCGAGCACTTCTACCTGAAGTCGGCCGAGGAGATGCACAGCCTGTTCCCCGACGACCACGCGGCGCTCGAGAACACCCTGGCGATCGCCGAGCGCTGCAACGTCGAGATCCCCACCGGCACCTTCCACCTGCCGGAGTTCCCGGTGCCCGCGGGTTACACGCGAGCGTCCTACTTCGCCGAGGTGGCGCGGGCCGGCCTCGACGAGCGCCTGGTCGAGCTCCGCCGGCGGCGCGCCCACGGCCCCCCGGGAGCGGTCAAGGCTCCCGACGAGCGCTACCGCGAGCGGCTGGAGTTCGAGATCCAGGTCATCGAGCGCATGGGCTTCGCCGGCTACTTCCTGGTGGTCTGGGACTTCATCCGCTACGCGCGCGAGCAGGGCATACCGGTGGGCCCGGGGCGCGGCTCGGCGGCGGGCTCGGTCGTGTCCTACGCGCTGCGCATCACCGACATCGACCCGCTGCAGTACGACCTGCTGTTCGAGCGCTTCCTGAACCCCGACCGCATCAGCATGCCGGACATCGACATCGACTTCTGCATGCGCCGCCGCGGCGAGGTCATCCACTACGTCACCGAGAAGTACGGCCGCGACCGGGTCGCCCAGATCATCACCTTCGGCACCCTGGCCGCCAAGGCGCTGATCCGCGACGTCGGCCGGGTCATGGGCGTCCCCTACGCCAAGGTCGACCGCATCGCCAAGCTCGTGCCCGACATGACCCGCTCGCTGGCCGAGGCGGCGCGCGAGGTCGACGCCCTCGCCGCCGAGGTGGCGAGCGACCCCGAGGTCAAGACCATCGTCGACGTGGGGAGCCGGCTCGAGGGGCTCACCCGGCACGCCTCGGTGCACGCCGCCGGGGTGGTGATCACGCCGCGCCCACTCGACGAACTGGTGCCGCTCTACAAGACGACCAAGGGCGACGACGAGCAGATCATGACCCAGTGGGACATGAACGTCGTCGAGAGCCTCGGCCTGCTGAAGATGGATTTCCTCGGGCTGCGCACCCTGACGGTGATCGACGACGCGGTCAAGATCCTGCGCCACCAGGGCGTCGACCTGGACCTCGACGAGGTGCCGCTCGACGACCCCGAGGTCTACCGGCTGTTCTGCGAGGGGCGCACCAGCGGCATCTTCCAGTTCGAGTCGCGCGGCATGACCGACCTGCTGAGGCGCGCCAGGCCGTCGAAGTTCGAGGACCTGGCGGCGTTCAACGCCCTCTACCGTCCGGGCGCGCTGTCGGTGGGGATGGTCGAGGAGTACATCCAGCGCAAGCTCGGCAAGAAGAAGGTCCGCTACCTGCTGCCCGAGATCAAGGACATCCTCGAGGAGACCTACGGCGTCATCACCTACCAGGAGCAGGTGATGCTGATCGCCGTCGCCGTCGCCGGCTTCACCATGGCCGAGGCCGACGTGCTGCGCAAGGCGATGGGCAAGAAGAAGGCCGACGTGATGGCGGAGCAGGAGCAGAAGTTCATCGACGGCGCCGTGGCGCGCCGGGTGCCGCGCGACAAGGCGCAGGAGCTGTGGAACCAGATCGAGCCTTTCGCCGGCTACGGCTTCAACAAGAGCCACAGCGTCGCCTACGCGATGCTGGCCTACAAGACGGCCTACCTCAAGGCGCACTACCCGGTGGCCTTCATGGCCGCGATGCTCAACTCCGAGCTGTCGTCGTCCGACGCCATCGCCAAGTACCTCGCCGAGTGCCGCACCAACATGGGCATCCAGGTGCT